>JAYTGR010000886.1:0-9160 GCA_043733205.1 Chthonomonadaceae bacterium | reverse complement strand
TGACCAAGATCCGCCTCACCGGCGGTGAGCCGCTCGTGCGCAGGGACATCGATCAGCTGGTCGCACGGATCGGCGCGATCCCTGGACTGCGGGATCTGTCGATGACCACGAACGGATCCGTGCTCGCCCGGCACGCCGCGAGTTTCGCACGATCAGGCTTGAACCGGATCAATATCAGTCTCGATACTCTGCGTCCGGACCGTTTCGCACGGATCGCGCGCCGCGGCAACTTGGAGTCGGTTATGGAGGGCATCGCGGCAGCGCAGGCAGCCGGCCTGACACCGCTCAAGCTGAACTGCGTCGTCATGCGGGGCTGGAATGACGACGAGGTTGTGGACTTCGCGCGCCTCACGCTGACACAGCCGTTCGATGTACGGTTTATCGAGCTGATGCCGATCAACTGGTCACAGGGCGACGATGGCGGCGCCGGAATGGAGACCTTCTTCGCACTCTCCGCGCCGCAGCCGGAATACCGCCGGGACAGCAATGTCACGCTCTACGCACGTCCCGAACTCGGCTCCCTCGATCGAAAATTCAAGCTTGGCGACAGCGCGCTCGTCGGTCAGCTCGACGCCGGTCAGATGCGCCGCGCCTTCGTCTCGACTGCGGAGATGCGCAGTCTAATCGAGGCGGCCCTCGGCACGCTGGAGCCAGCCGACGTGCAGGTCAACGGTCCTGCGCGCTCCTATCGCCTCGCAGGTGCGCCGGGCACCGTCGGTTTTATCAGTCAGATCACCAACGACCTGTGCCTCAGCTGCAATCGCCTGCGCTTGACCGCAGACGGACAGCTGCGTCCCTGCCTGATGGCGGACGGGGAGGTCGATCTCCGAACACCGCTCCGAGAAGGGGCGACGGATGCGGAGATCGCCGATCTGTTCTGTCTGACCGTCCTGCACAAACCACGCGAACATCGCCTGGAAGATGGCAAGGCCCCTGTACACCGCAACATGAGTCAGCTGGGAGGTTGAGAGAGCCCCGATGCGCAAAGTTCGTTATGCCGCAGCACAGGCCGATGAAGTCCTGCCCGACATTGGCAAGGTCGTCTCACTCGGTGCAGATGGCGCCTGTACGCTGTTCTATCATGCCGGGAAGTGGAGTGCGGTAGGCAGTCTGTGTCCTCACCAGAACGCTTCCCTGGACGGCGCTCCTGCGGAAGGCGGCTACGTCACCTGCCGTCGGCACGGCTTCCGCTTCGATCTCAAATCCGGTGACTGCGTCACCTTGGGCGGATACGGCATCCCTGTCTTCGACGTCTCCATAGACGCCGGCACCGTCTATGTCAGCGTCTGGGAATTCGACTGAACTCGCCTCGTTATGCACCGGAATGGCAATGAACCATGTTAAGATACGCCGACAGCGCGCGCAGCCGCATACAGGACGGCCTCAAAAAATACAGCCGCATCGTGGGCCAGGCGCGGCAGCGCGGGATGAATGAACGCGACACTGCCGACATCGTCAAAGCGATGCTCGGCGACATGCTGGGTTACGATCCTTTCTTCGACGTTACCGCTGAGATCAGCGTTCGGGGGCCAAACGCGGACTACGCGGTGCTGATCGATCGACAGGTTCAGTTCCTTCTCAATGTCAAGGGCCTGGCCGTCGTGCCGAATGCGGCCCACCTGCTGAAGCTGAGCGGCTCCTCCACCCCGCCTTACGCGGAGTGGGCGCTCCTGACCAATGCAGATGCCTGGAGCTGCTATCGGCTTGGCGTGGGACTGGACCGCCATGCCGAACTTGTGTTTCGTGTCACTCTGCTCGACGGCACGTCGTCCGAGGAGAAAGCTCAGCTCTTCTACCTGGTATGCAAAGAAGGCGTACAGGAAGGCGCCCTGCAGTCCTACTGGGAGCGCGTGCGCATCCTCAATCCAGGCCGAATCGCCGCGATGCTCCTTTCGGACGATGTCCTGAACCTGCTCCGGCGCGAACTCCAGAGAACAGCCAACTACCGTATCGATTCCCAGAGCCTCTACGCGCTCCTGACGCGGGAGATTCTGCGTCCGGATGCGCTGGCGGCACGGAACGGGCAGGAAGGTGAGCTGCTGCGGCAGCCGCACTGCTTCGCATACGTACAGGATTCCCGGGATGCCAATACCTGGCGGCTGCTCTATCGCAATCTCGACACAACGCCCAATGCCGAACTCCTCACGCAGGCGGTCTCCGCCCTTTCGGGAGATGCGCGGGCGCTCGGTATACCCGCCGACGATCTGCCCCTGGTCAAGGAACGCCTGCGCACCGCCTATTTCGACCTGGGCGTCGCTCCGGACGAGCTGCCCGATCTTCTGCGGCACTGACTTGACGGTCGTGTAAAACGGAACGCGAACAGGCGCTGACAGCGCAGGGTATCCTGAGCAGACCTTGACTTTCCGGTGCCTTTCCACTACAATAAACTGATTCCACAGCAGGATGTATAACACGCACTCCAGGATGGAAAGAGCGTGTGACCCAACTATGCGAACCGAACAATTCAACTATGAACTCCCGGCGGAGCTGATCGCGCAGACTCCGGCTCCGCGCGGACAGTCCCGCCTGCTGATCGTACACCGTTCCGACGGCAGGCTGGAGCATCGCCGTTTCCAGGATCTGCCGGAATACCTGTCTGCCGGAGATACTCTGGTCTTAAACGATACACGCGTCACCGCTCGGCGTCTGGTGGGCCGCCGTGAAGGGGGCCAGGAAGCGGAAGTACTGCTGCTGCGGCCTGCCGGTCTGAAAAGCTGGAATGTTCTCGTGCGGCCGGGCAAGTCACTTCGGCCCGGCAAGCGTATTATGCTCTTTCGAGATGGCATCGGCAGCCCCTCGGTACAGGCGCTCATTACGGATTCTACTCCGGACGGCGGGCGTATCCTCGAACTGAGCGGGCCAGACGAGCGGGATGCGCTCTCCGGCTGGGGGGCCGCTCCGCTCCCGCCCTATATCCATACGCCCTTGGCCGCCGCAGAGGAAGAGAGATACCAGACGGTCTATGCCCAGTGGGGAGGATCCGCCGCTGCTCCGACCGCAGGCCTCCATTTCACCGCAGAACTCCTGGCACAGATAGCGGAACAGGGCGTTGAGCGCACGGCGGTCACACTGCACGTCGGCGTGGGAACGTTTCGGCCGGTGCGGACCGAAAACATCGAGGACCATGAGATGCACGGCGAATGGGTGCAGCTTACCGCCGCCGGTGCGCAGGCTGTCAATGGGACGCGCGGCCGGGTGGTCACGGTAGGCACTACCTCGACCCGCACGCTCGAATCCGCTGCCGCCCGCAGAACGATCGAACAGCGCGAGGAAGGTCTCAGGGTTGTTCCCTTCGAGGGCGAAACCGATCTCTTTATCACCCCAGGGTATACATTTCAAGCTTCGGATGCGCTGATTACCAATTTCCATCTCCCATGCTCCACGCTGCTGATGCTGGTGTGCGCTTTTGCCGGGTATGAAACGACCCTTCACGCCTACCGCGAAGCAGTGCGGCTGGGCTACCGATTTTTCAGTTTTGGCGATGCCATGCTGATTCTCTGATCCCTAAATACGCGAAGGAAGCCCTATTATGCGACTCGACGAATGGCAAAAATTCATCGAATCCCAGTTTTTAGAAGAGACGGCGGCGCGTCCAGCGCCCGTCAAATCGGCTCTTGTGCCCTCGGCGGACCAGCAGACAACTCTGCTTCTGGACGACGATTCGCCCTTAATGCCGCCGGAGACGGAGGCAGGAGAACCGACATCTCGTCTGCTCATTGCCGCCATTTCTGCTGACATTGCCCCCGAGCAGGAACATTCGGCAGGCCGAGCCGGTTCCGGGCCGCAGACGGTGCAGACAACGCCGCGTCAGACCGGGTTTGTCGTACGATCTGTCGCTGAGGCTCCTGCGGTCGAACCTGCGCCGCTTCCTGCCGTATCTCCCATTCCACCGGACGACGTACTGGACCTCGATGCCGACATTCCCATATTCGCCGACTATCTCCCGTCTAAATCCTCAGCGCCGGCGCCGCCGCCAGCGGAGATTCCTGCCGAAGCGCCTGCTCGTTTGGAGGACAGCGCCTCGGGGCCCGTGTCGGTCCTTCTGCCGCTGACATCCGGGTTTGTGACTGTTAATAAGGTGCCCGTTCGTCCCGTCGATGCAGATGGCAGCGCGGCCGCCGCAGTCGGCCACCGCCGGACACGCGCCCCGCACGCGCGCAATGTTCAGCCCGAAACAGGGGCCTCCGGCCTCGCCTCTGCGGATCTCTGGTCGCAGGTTCCGCGCCATGTTCAGACACTTCTTGCGCTCGAGCGCAGGGAAGAGGAGCGGGAAGTCGCACAGTCGTCGTACAAACGTCCTTTTCAGGAGAAACGCGCGGAGCTTATCGCGCGTATCCTCGATCCGGTGCTCTCGCTGGAAGATACCGCCCGGCTGCTGAACGTCTGTCCGACAACCGTCCGCAGATATACGAACAAAGGCATCCTGACCCACTATCGGAAGGAGCCGGAGCGGCCGACAGCCAATGCGACCGAGCGTGAGACCCGACAGCGGCGATTCCGACTGTCCGACATTCTCACATTTCTGGAGACGCAGCAGTCCGCTCTGCAGGCCGATCGTCTGCAGGAACGAGTCGCCCCGAGCCGCAGAAAGCGGGCGGCAGCGCCCCTGGAACCGGCGAGCCAGGAATAGACCGGGTCGATGCCGACTCCGGCCGGGAACAGAACAAACGTGCGAACACCGTCTCAACTCAGCATCCCACAGGACGATCCGCTCCTTCTCAACGAAGGCGGACTGCGTATCGGGCTTTTTTCCGAAAGTTTTCGGCCGGTGCAGAATGGCGTTACAACCTCCCTGCTGACCCTGATCGACGGCCTGCGCCTCCGGAAACATCAGGTTTGGGTCTTCGCGCCCGAAAACGAGCAGCAGACCGAGCCGGAAGTCAATGTGCAGCGATTTCCTTCCTTTGTCACATCTCTCAATCCGGGCTATCCACTGGCCTATCCGTTTCTGCCGAGGCTGGCTCTCGCCAGCCAGTTCAATGGACTGCGGCTGGATGTCGTTCACACCCATACGCCTTTCGTACTGGGCCTTACCGGCGCCAATCTCGCCTTGAGCCGAGGCGTCCCGCTGGTGACGACATTTCACACGTTCTACTCCCAGTACAGTCACTACGTGCCGCTCTTTCCCGACTCGATGACTCAAAACCTTTTGGACGTCTATCTGCCCTGGTACTACAATCGATGTGCTGCTATTCTGTGTCCGTCTCACGTCGCAGCCGAGGCCTTACGCAAAATGGGTGTCGAGAGCCCTATCGAAGTCGTTCCGACGGGGATAGCGCTGCCGCGCGCGGAATACCGTACAGACCTCGCCCGGATTCAAACACGGGAAGCCCTCGGTCTCTGCGCAGACACGCCGCTGCTGCTGTTCGCGGGACGACTGGCGCAGGAAAAAAATCTATCCTGGCTTCTGGCAAATCTCGGCAGGGTGCTCCTGGCCGTCCCGACAGCACGGCTCGTTCTGGCAGGTGACGGACCGTATCGTGAAGAGCTGGAGAGGGAGGCTGAGAACCTTCGGATTGCGGATGCGGTGCTGTTCGTGGGTCCACTGAGCCGCAAACAGCTCGATCCCCTGCTGGCAGCAGCCGACGTGTTCTGTTTCCCATCTCCTTCCGAAACGCAGGGACTGGTTATCGGCGAGGCGCGCGCTTCCGGCACCCCAACGGTGGCTATCGATGCGGGCGGCGCTCCGGAGACCATTGCCGAAGGGATCGACGGCTTTCGTGTGCCGGAGGGTGACGCCGAACTGTTTACCCAGCGGATCGTGCAGCTGCTGTGCGATGCGCCGCTGCGACAGCGGATGCGTGCCAATGCCCTGCGGAACGCGCACGACTTCGTGCCCGAACGCATGGTAGAGCAGGTAGTCGAGATCTACGACCGGGTGCGGCGGCAGAACCCGCCGAGCGGCCTGGCTCGCCTGCGCCTGTTCAACGGCGATTTCGATTGGGAAAATTTCGGGCAGTCCATTCGGGAACGGCTGAACGGCTCGCAGCGGGCCTGAAAATAAGAAGGAGAAGCGTTGGGACACATTTTATCGGCTCTGAGCGAATGGATCAAAGGCGTCATTGCGGGCGGCGGCTATGTTGGCATCCTACTTCTCATGGCTCTGGAGAGCGCGTGTATTCCCCTGCCCAGTGAGGTTATCATGCCGTTTGCAGGAGCGCTCACTACCGCTGCAGTGGCTGCCAGCGTCTCACGCACACCGCTGAATCTGCATCTTGTGGCGCTCGCAGGCGCGTTCGGCTGCGCGCTTGGATCGGCCCTGGCATACTTCGTGGGCGCGAAGGGCGGGCGCGAATTTGTCTTCAAATGGGGCAAATACATTCTGCTGCGCCGCCGTGACATCGAGAAATCGGACATCTGGTTTCAAAAGCATGGCGCTCCGGCGATCTTCTTCTCGCGCCTGCTTCCGGTCGTACGCACGTTTATTTCGCTGCCTGCCGGGATCGCCCGCATGCCGTTCGTGCCCTTCCTCCTTCTCTCCTTCCTCGGTTCGGTCCCATGGTGCTACCTGCTGGCTTATGTCGGACAAAAACTGGGCGAAAACTGGGACAGTCTGAAGACCTACTTTCATGGGGCAGACGCTGTCATCGGCGTGGTGCTGCTGATCGCTTTGGGGATCTGGCTCCGGCACCACCTGCGCCCTGATCCAGTGGAAACGGCTGCCGACTGAGCGCCCGAACCCCAATCGCTGCAAACAGACTTCCCGCCGACTTCAGAAAGGAGTGGGCGGGAAGTTTTGTATCCGTGCCGGGTGTCTCAGCGAGCCATCCGATCAAAATCGAACGGCTGTCGGAACCTAGGGTCCGCCGCGGCCGGGACGGCCTCGATTCGTTGAATCCGATCCCTTCGAATCGGAACCGCTGTCCTTGGCTGGAGCAGGCGGCGTCTTCTCAGTCTGCCGTGGCGGCGGTTCACTGCGCGGCGGAGATGTCCGCTGCGGTTCACTGCGCTGCGGTGCATAACGTGGCTGCTCATTGCGAGTTGGCTCGGTGCGCTGCGGTTCGCTCCGAGGTGGCGTGTACGTCGGAACACTCCTCTCTGTCGAGAAACCGTTCGTTCCAGTGCCTGTAGAACCGCTGTCCTGTTGTGTACGTGTCGCCCTATTTTCAGAGGAACCGCTCGATCCGGCACTGTTCGACCCATTGTACTGACCGGAGCTGTTCGACCCGTTGTACTGAGGTGTACGCGGTGTCCGGTCACTGTTACCAGCGCCGTTCGAGCCGCTGCCCTGGGGCGTCCGTGTGGTACGATCCGAGCTGCCGTTCCCGTCCGATGAGCTTCCGCCTGTACGTGTCCGGCTGAGAACACCAAGGCTCGCCCGTGCCTGTGCCGCTGCCTCAGCCGCCGAATTCGTTCCCCTGGCTGCAGTGCCGGGCACACGCCTGTCCGTGGTACCGACGCCATTGGTAGGCGTCGTATCTGCCCGCCCTCTGCCTGTGTTCTGGCTGCTGTCTCCTCGGGGCTGAACCTGCACACGAGCCTGTCCCTGCCCGGTCGTTCCGCTGTCTCTCGTCCCCGCTGAAGAGCTGACTGTCGCACGGCTGCCAGGCACCGCGCGATCATTGCGGTTCATACTGCCGGAAACAGCTGGCCCGGACTTAGGATCGATCAATCCGGTCCGTGGTGAGGCCACGATTCTCCCTGTCGGTGTGATCGGCACACTGTTCTGCGCGATGCTGGACATAACGCCTGCTCGATAGACGGGCCGGGCCTGTACCGTCGGACCTGCCTGCGGAGTGGCCGTGAAGGTCCGTGTCGGTGTCATAGCCTGCCGATCCGGTTTCGCGATCGTCGGACCGGCCAGCGGCGAAGCGCCCTGCAGCGGCGCGCCAATCGCACGGCCGCGAATAAAGAGCGAGGTATCCGCCCTCGCAACGGACGTATAGGTTCCACGCCCTCCGAATTCCGCGCTGGACACTGAGGACACTCCTGCAGCCGTCCGCGAATTGCGCGGGATAAACGTACTGCCGCCGCTCAGGTACGTGTTGTGGTTCGCTGCATAGGATTCCTGAGAAAGCCCGAAGCGATTGTAGCTCGCTGAACCGCCATTGCTGCCATTATAAACGTTCGTGATGTTGGTGACGTTGTTCACGTAGGTTACGCGATTTACATACCTGGTGTCGTAGACCCTCGGCGCACAGTAACCGTAATTCGTCGGATAGTAGACGGCGGCCCCACAGATCGAGAAGTAGGCCGACCAGTTCCCACCGCGGAATCCGAACCCGACCGAGGACGGATACCGCACTTCGCCCGGTGCCAGCGGACACCAGCCGATCTGGCCGGCGCATTCACTGAAGTGTACGACGGCAGGGCTCCAGTACTGATTGACAGGTCCAGGACACCAGGCCCATCCGTACGGCTGCGAAACCCACGTGCCATAGTGATAAGGCGCCCATCCCCATGTCTCGCTGGAGACCCATGTCCAGCCGAAAGGATTGACCCATGTCCAATGACCTTCATGATACGGGCGCCATTCGGCAGAAGAGACACGGGGGCACCAAACCCAGCCGTATTGGGTATCGTCGCGCCAGGTGCCGTAATCGTTCAGATCCGGCGCTACGATCGCGATATCAGCGGGCAGATGCTCGACCGCAGGCTGGCGTTCGTCGCGTTCCAGGAGGGCATCCCGGTCCTGATTCCATCGGTCCCAGCTGTCGGCATGCGGTATATCGCGTACACTGTAGGGCGAGCCGGAATTGGCAAGATCGAGGAAATCTCCGCTCTGCAGGTCCGCTTTGCCCTGCGTGCCCTCGATCGTCGCCTTTCCGCTCTGCACCGCGACTTCCAGACCGTTCCCTACCCCGAGGCGCAGGCGTGCGGGGCCGGCAGCCTTGACGGAGCCCAGCGGGGTGTTCACCTGATAGACGCCTCGATCGTGCCGCAGGCGCAGGGAGACCAGACCATCGGTCATCTTGAGTTCGGTAAACTCTCCGTCGCTGTCGCTGTACAGGGTCTGCAGCGTCACGACGGCCCCATTTCCAAGCCGCAGCAGGCTGCCGTCGTCGAACTGGATCTCCGCGCGCCCTCCCTCGGACACCGAGATCTGCGCGCCCTGACGCAGCGGCAGGTTGAGTGTGGCCGCCGACCATTCGGTGCTCTCATCCGTACGCCATGTAACATTGCCCTGGACGTAAGCAAAGCGTGCCAGACGCACCGGGCC
>JAYTGR010000885.1:0-1040 GCA_043733205.1 Chthonomonadaceae bacterium | reverse complement strand
CGTCCTCCGTGCGCACGACCATGCCAGTTTCCGGCTGACTGCCTCCATAGGTGTCGCAGCGGGCAATACCGGACGACAGCAGACTGCCTTTGATTTCGCGCATCTTTCCTTCGCCGAGCTGCTGCCGGAGCGTGATCTGTTTGCCGACCGATTTTTCCAGCAGCGTGTTCGGCTCGATCAGATCGTACCGATAGTTCTGCTCCCGCACGACGATGGCCGCCGGGGCGGTCAGCGACTTGAAGTGTACGGAGGTGCGGTCGAGGCGTCCGGCGACATCTTCGACCGTCACCGAGTTGCGGCCTTCCGTAAATTCGATCTCCCGTCGATCCCGCACCAGCGCGAAATCCTGATTGTAGACGGTCAGCGCAATACTGTTTGCCATATCGTTCCTTCGTTTTTTACCCGCGCCGGCCCCAGATCTGGGCGAGCAGGCTTTCGAGAAAGAGCAGCGGCAGAATGGCCCAGAGCAGCGAACGCCAGACCTCCGTGCCGTAGCGGGAACGGTTGACGCTCGCCTCCATCTGCGCCGGAGTGGAAGCGACCGTGAAGCGGCCGGAGGGAACCCCGGACGCCTGCGCCGCTGATACCGGGTCGGCATAGACCAGATTGCCTTCGTCGGGCGGCCTGCCAACCGCGAAGGCGTCAGCCGTTTTACTGTCCTCCACGGAGACGCGATAGACCCCGGCGCGCGAAGTATTCGCATAGGAGAACGTTACGCCCTGCGCGCCCAGGGTGCTGTTCTGCGCGGTCGTCTTGCCGCTGGGAGCGGTGACGCGCACCGATTTGTTGGCATCCGTCAGGGGCAGGGAAAGAAACATCGGCTCGTCCAGCCGCAGGTTCCGGTGCGCAGTCGCTCCCTGCCCGAGATAGGAGAGCAGCTGATAGACATAAGGTACGTAGATCGGCTTGAGCGGCAGCTGGTTCCAGGTCGTTCCGGCACTGCTGGCGGAGAGGATCACCTTGCCCAGCCCGACGCGCCGCTCGACCAGCGCCGGATCCCCATTGCCGAAGCGCAGAATCACTTTCGTGGAGTCGTCGGC
>JAYTGR010000884.1:0-1040 GCA_043733205.1 Chthonomonadaceae bacterium | reverse complement strand
TGCTCTGGATCATCGGCACCGCGCGCTCCGTGCCCGCGCTGTCGGAGCTGCTTACCGATCCAAAACAGTCCGACATCGCCCGCTACGCCCTGGAACGCAATCCGGACCCCTCCGCAGCGAAAGCGCTGCGGGCGGCGCTGACCAAGACGAAGGGCACGACGCTCGTCGGCATCATCAACTCGGAAGGCGATCGCGGCGACGCTGAGGCCGTCGGTACGCTGAAAGCGTTCACCACCAGCACGGATCCGCTCGCTGCCGAGGCCGCGATCAGCGCTCTGGGCAAGATCGCCACGCCTGCGGCGCTGGCGGCGCTGCGCGCCCTGCCCGCTTCCAATATGTCGGCGACCAAAGCGACTCTCCGTATCGCGGAACACTTTGCCGCGACCGGCAAAACTGCCGAGGCGGCCAGAATCTACGACAGCTTCACGGGCGAGGGCAAACCGGCCGTCATCCGAGGGGAGGCGCTGCGCGGTCTTGCGGTGCTGCAGTCGGCGCACACCGCCCCGGTGGCGCTCGCTTTCCTGAAATCTGCCGATCCCTATCTCGAAGAGGTTGGGGCACGCACCGCCGGCTCGATGCCGGATCCTCAGACGACCCGCACGGTCCTCGGACTGTATCCCACTCTTTCGCCTGCACCCCAGGCCGTTCTCCTGACAGCATGGGGAGAGCGGAAAGAGACTTCCGCAGCCTCCGTGGTCGAAGCGTCGCTGCAGAGCGCCGATGCTCAGGTCCGGGGTGCCGCCATCCTCGCGCTGTCCCGCATCGGCGGAGGGAAAGCAGTGCCGGTTCTGGTCAGGATAGCGCAGAAAGGCGACGGAGAGGATCGACGGATCGCCCGCGAGAGTCTCCAGAGCATGCAGGGTGCGGATGCCGAGCAGGCCATTCTGCAGACAGCCATCAAAGGCGCACCCGCCGACCGCGCCCTGATGATGGGCATTCTGTCTGAGCGCCCCTCCCCCGCCGTTACCGCAGCTCTGCTGGAGGCGGTCAACGGATCGGATACGGGAGTCGCCGTGGAAGCCGCGCGCGCGCTGGGCCGT
>JAYTGR010000883.1:0-1040 GCA_043733205.1 Chthonomonadaceae bacterium | reverse complement strand
AGGCAGGCCCGCCTCAACGCGCAATGTCTCTGCAGTCTCGCCATCGATTTCCAGCGCCGCCAGCGCATTCAGAGCGTCCTCGACAACCGCTCTGTTTTCCAAGGCGATATACAGATCGAGCCCGCCGCAGCCTGTATGATCGGCCTGTACGGATCGGGAGGAGAACTCGACCAGGGTCCAGAGTGTTGCGCCGCGCCGCGTCCGCGATGCCCACGATGCACGGCTATGGAAATTCGCCGCCTCTGGCCCCTGCAGGGTGATCGCACCGACTTTCGCGCTGACGTCGGCCAGTGCGACATCCTCCATGATCAGCAGGCGATCGAGATGAGTCAGAATGCGGGTGACGGCCGCCTGGGGCAGTTCCGCCAGCAAAATATCCTGGCCTTGCGCTCCCAGCACTGCGGCCAGCGGATGCGTTCCAGCCACCGTGACCAGAACCCCGTCGGAGAGCAGATGCCCGGTCGCGTCCAGAAAACAGACCGGCAGGCGCTCGGTCTGCCCGGTCGCCAGCAGGCGGGTATCGTTGCTGACCATGCCCTGCAGCCAGGTAAATCGGTCCGGCCCGCCAATCGCCAGAAATCCGACATCCTCCCGACGCCACCACCCGATACTCTCCCGCACCGCCCGATACAGACCCTCGATTACTGCCATAGAACTCGATCCTTACCTGCCATTAATAAGTTACAGGTTACGTGCGGCGACTGTGGCCGATGCCTGCGCCAGTGGCTTGACGACGACCTCGTCGATGTTGACGTGCGCAGGCCGAGTGACGACCCACTGAATCACATCGGCGACATCCTCCGCAGTCAGCGGTTTGAGGCCTGCATAGACCTTCTTCGCACGCTCTTCATCCCCCGCGAACCGGACCACGCTGAACTCGGTTTCGACCATGCCAGGAGCGACTTCGGTAATACGGATAGGCTTGCCGACCAGTTCCAGGCGCATCACCTGCGTGATCGCCTTGACCGCAAACTTGACGGCGTTGTAACCGGCCCCCCCCGGATAAGGCTCCCGCCCGGCGATGCTGCCGATATTGACGA
>JAYTGR010000882.1:0-3382 GCA_043733205.1 Chthonomonadaceae bacterium | reverse complement strand
GCATCACGCTGCGAACCTCCTCTTACAGCCAGTCGATCGATAAGCCCGACACGCCGCTTAAAGTCGCCCTGGTGCTCGACTGTATCACGCAGCCGCGTTTTCAAGCGGACATGCCTAATTTCGGTCTGGAACGGATGCTTCCGCTCGCCGGAGGGCATCTGGTATACGGCCGTATTCTGCTTCCGACGCAAAAGGACCGGAATCTGTTCCAGGCCGCCGAGAATGCGCATCGGGATTTCGTGATGGGTTTTATCCGCTGCGCGCATGTGCCCGGCAATGCCCTGAAAAACCCGACGATGTCCCACTCGGGCAGTCCGTCTCTGAAACGGCCCAAGTTATCGAAGGAAAAGCCCCGCCCTGCTTCGCTTCCGCCGAACTCCGATTTCGTGGAACCCGTCTTGAGAGTCTCACCGGTATGCAATCGCCTGCGCCATCTCTATGCGGCGGAGCCCAGGACCGCTTCCGCAGAAGAGACGAACCTCTATAAGGAGATGGGCAAAGCGGCGCAGCAGGCTCTGCCAAAGCTGATGAAAGGCCAGGGCGCGGAGCAGGATGCAGGCGATTGGCTGATCGTGACCCGTCCCGTGTGCGCGCTGAAGACGGCCTGTCTGAAATGCCACGAGGGCGCAAAACTGGGCGATACGCTGGGGGTGATGGCTTATGTCGTCAGTAAAAAGACCTTCGCCGCCGTCCTGCCCACTTCGAGAGACAAACCCGCTGGCGCCCTCCGAGGCGGCTTCTAAAGGTCCGGCGATGTTCCAGGCGCTAAAAACGTAAGAGAAGAGTATGGAACAACCCTCTTCTCCGCTCTCCACCTCGACGGAAACGCGCGGCCGCATTTCCGTGAGCGCTCTGCGTCGGCTTCTGCGCCTCGCCTTACCGCATCGGGGGCGTCTGCTGTTTGCCGGAATTTTGATGCTGGTTTCGACCGGCATCTCCCTGTCGCTGCCTCTCGTAGCGCGCGGCGCACTGGACCGCGTCCTGAAGACGCACAGTGTCGCGACGCTCGATCGTCTGGCGCTGATAATGGTCGGCCTCGTCGTGGTCGGCGCGGTCTTCAGCTATGCCCAGTATCTTGTCATGGCCTATGCCGGCAACCGGATCGTGCAGGAGATGCGGGCGCGGCTCTTCGCTCATCTGCAGCGTCTGCCTGTCGCCTTCTTCGACCACACCCGCTCCGGCGACCTCACCTCCCTGCTCTCCAACGACGTCAGCCTGCTCCAGCAGACCCTGACGGAGGATCTTGTCCGGCTCGCCGGGAACATCGTGACTCTGGTCGGGGGCATCGCGCTGGCCGTGGTGATCGACTGGCGGCTGACGGTTGTGGTAGTTGGGCTGCTTGCCTGTGTCGTCGGTATGTTCATGGTCATGGGGCGGCGTCTGCGCAAAATGACACGCGCCTCCCTCGATGCGCTTTCGGACGCGATGGGCGGCATCAACGAGGCCCTTTCCAACATTCGGCTTGTGAAGGCGTTCGCCCGCGAAGAGCATGAGGATCTGCGCACGGGCGGCAAGCTGGAGACGGTCTTCCATCTGAGCATGAAGAGCAGCCGCCTCGAAGGCGCGTTCGGGACCATCGCCTTCGCCGGGTTCATTCTGGTCTTTCTGGGCGTGATCTGGTACGGCGGGCACAATGTGATGAACGGGACGCTCTCCGCCGGTTCACTGCTGGCGTTCCTCATAACGGTCACGATCATCAGCGGCCCCATGAGTTCGATCGCGATCCAGTTCTCGCGCCTGCAGCGCGCGATGGGCGCTTCCGACCGCCTGTTCGCCCTGCTCGACGACGCCCCCGAACCGGCCGATGCGCAGGACGCGAGCGCTTTCCCGGAGAGCGCAGGCACCGTCGCCTTCGAGAGCCTCGTTTTCGGTTACACCGCCGACGTGCCGGTGCTGCGCGGGCTCAGCCTGCAGCTGCCCGCAGGCAAAGTGACCGCCTGTGTGGGCGCCAGCGGCGCGGGCAAGACGACGCTGGCCATGCTGCTCTACCGTTTTTATGAGCCGCAGTCGGGCCGGATCACCATCGACGGCGTCCCGGTGACCGCTATCAAGCGTCAGGCTCTGCGCGAACATATCGGGATCGTGCCGCAGGAGCCCATTCTGTTCAACGGCACGATTCGGGACAACATCCGCTACGGCAAACTGACAGCGACCGATGCCGAGATCGAAGCCGCCGCCCGTGCCGCCAATGTCGAGGAGTTCATCCTCCCGCTCGAAAAGGGGTATGAAACGGTTCTGGGCGAACGGGGGATCACGCTTTCGGGAGGGCAGCGGCAGCGCGTGGCGATCGCCCGCGCCGTCCTGAAAGATCCCCGCCTGCTGATCCTCGATGAGGCCACCTCCGCCCTCGATACGCGCTCCGAGATGCTGGTGCGGGAGGCGCTCGAACGGCTGATGCGCGGCCGCACCACGCTGGTCATCGCGCATAGGCTCTCCACCATCCAGAACGCCGATCAGATCGTGGTGCTGGACGGCGGTGAGGTCGTCGAGCGCGGCACCCACGCCCAGCTCCTCGCAGCCGCCGGACGCTATGCCGACCTGCACGGCCTGCTGAACAGCCCGCTGCTGGAGACGACGGAAAGGGAAGCGGCAAGCGGGGAAAGGGAAACCGTGGCCGTCGTGAGCGGAGCGGACCATTGACCCTGTACCAGTGCGTCCCGAACTTCAGCGAAGGCCGGCGGCTCGAAGTGGTCGAGGCCATCGCGGACGCCATCCGTGCCGTGCCGAATGTGCGCCTGATCGACTATTCCGCCGACCCCGACCACAACCGCTGTGTGATGACCCTCTTAGGTCCGGGCGAGAGCGCGGCGGAGGCGCTGTTCGCCGCCGCCAGGGCAGCTGTGACGCGCATCGACCTGCGAACGCACACCGGAATACATCCCCGCATGGGCGCGCTGGACGTCGCGCCCTTCGTGCCTCTGAAGACAGTGCGGGGCGGTATGGTCGTGGCGGAGGAGCGGCAGGCCGAAGCGGTGGAGTTATCGGAGCGGGTGGGGCACAGGCTGGCGGAGGAGCTGAGCCTGCCCGTCTATCTCTACGAATGGTCGGCGCGCGCAGGCCGTCTGTCGGCGCTGCCTGAGCTGCGGCGCGGCGGCTTCGAAGGTCTGGCCGGGAAGACGCTGACAGGAGAACGCGCTCCCGATTTCGGCCCGAACCGGGCGCATCCGGCGGCAGGCATCGCGGTCGTCGGCGCGCGCGGGCCGCTGGCCGCGTATAACATCGATCTGGACACGGCCGATGTGACGGCCGCCCGCCAAATCGCCCGCCGCATTCGGGAAGAGCGCGATCGTCTGCCGCAGCTCACCGGGGTGCGCGCTCTCGGTCTCTTCCTCCCGTCCCGCCAAACCGCGCAGGTCTCCATGAATCTGACCGCTCCCCACAA
>JAYTGR010000881.1:0-9184 GCA_043733205.1 Chthonomonadaceae bacterium | reverse complement strand
GGCCGATGTCAGCGCGGAAGACAGCGCCGAGGAGCCGGTGCTGACCTACGCGATGCGCGTGCATTCTCGTCCTATCATCGCACTTCTCAAGGCGGCAGGCGCAAAATAGTCGAGCGTCGGGAATCGAAAGGGTTTGTGCCTGCGCTTGTGTCTGCGCTTTTGCCCTGCGAAAGCAGGCGACGCAAGCACAACCCCTCCTCCCTGTTCCGGCAGAGAGGAGGGGTTGTGCTTAGCCGGCAAAACCGGTCACCGGTCGGTGTCCGTCTCCGGATCCGTGTAGATGCCTTTGGCCCGATACTCCGCGATCAGCTCCGCCGAGAGCTTGCAGGTTCCATCCGGATACAGGAAGTCCGGGTCTTTGAACCATTTGGCGTGACCGTCGCAGAAGTTCCACACACGCCCGCCCGTGTGGCGACGGCCGATGGGCCAGCGCAGCAGGGGGTTGGTGCCGTTGCCGTAACCGGGAACGATGTACCAGCCAGCGAACGGGTTTCCCGTCGCGGGATCTACGTAACTGCCGACTTCCGTGGTGAAGAACACGTTTGCCGGATTGTGGATGCCAGACAGGCTGACCATCGTAAAGGCGTCACCGCGTCCGAGGTAGACCTGGTTCAGTAAGTAGTTTCCGGCGTAGGAGAGCGGAAACGACTTGGCCAATGCGCCGGGAACGCTTTTCATGCCGACATAGGAGTTCGGCATATTGACGGCCAGCCGCTGCGCCTCGTAGCAGTAGGAGCCGACCTTGCCCCAGCCGCCTTTGGTGGGGTCGGACGGGCAGGAAAAGATCTGCCAGTTTTTGATATAAGGCGAACAGGCGATGGGGAAAGCGTAGGTGCCGCTCCAGTATTTATCGTTTGAATTCGCTGCCACGCCGGGCTGGGTGCAGACGCCCTGCCAGCCGGTCTGCGGCAGGATCTCGTCGTAGTCCTGAGTGTACATCATCACGGCCACGCCGATCTGGCGCAGGTTTGACAGACAGGAGGTCTGGCGCGCTTTTTCACGGGCCTGCGCGCAAACGGGAAACAGGATGGCGGCCAGAATAGCGATGATTGCGATCACGACAAGCAGTTCGATCAGCGTAAAGGCTGTTCGTCTCTGTTGCATAAGATTCTCCTCTGAAAACATGCGGGCGCGGTCTCCGAACACGGATCCGCATCCCCTCGACACTGTTATTCTGACGGACAGGTGTTAAGGCATGTTTAAGAGGAGGTTAATCTTGTGTTCATTGTCGCGGAGACCCCACCCCGGCCCCTCCTTCCCAGCTTATCTTGTCCCGTAAGCCGCCGCCCCTAAAGGAGCGGCCTGCTGGGAAGGTTAAGGCCCATAAATGGGCCTGGGAGAGCTGTCAAGGAGATCGAAGCTCCCCATCAGGAAGCGCCGACAGCCTTCTTCACTTCCGCGCAAAAACCGGTTTGCGCCGGACCCGGGCCCCTTCAGGGGTCTTGCCAAAGACAGACCGCTCCTTTAGGGGCGGGTTGAACGGAGTAAAGCGCAGGAAGGTACTGTTTTGTCAAAGCAGACTTCTCTAAAGGATAAGAGAAGCTTCGCAGGGAGAGGGAAAAGGGCGCAGGGAGTCAGACTTCCATGAAGAGGCCGCCGAAGGCGTCGGCGGTTTCGGGCTCTGCGGCAAGATTGGGCAGGTGTTCTTCCACGGTCTCGGTGTCGTCGAGCGGTTCGCGGGCGACGAGGTTCAGCCCGGTGAGGAAGCGGGAGGGAGCGACGATGGTTTCATTCCAGCTGTCGGGGGAGGAGACGAACAGCAGATCGCGGGCGCGGGTGGCGATGACATAGGCGATACGGCGCTCTTCGTCGATGTCGTCGGCTTTGCGGTGCGGGAGCAGATCCTCCGACCATCCGATGGCGAACACCGCGCGCCACTCCAGGCCCTTGGCGGAGTGGCCCGTCGCCAGGGTCACTTCGTCCTGCTGGCGTCGTTTTTTGGCGCGTTCGGCCTTGCGCCGCGCAGCCTCGTCCCGCACCTTCTGCACGGCGGCGAGATATTCCGCGACCGTCGGATAGTGCGCGGCGGCGGACTGCATTCGCTGCATGTTCTGGATGCGGTCGTTGTCGCGGTCGTCGCCGGAGTCACGCCGCAGCCAGCCGTCGAAATCAGTCACACGCCGAATGATCCGCACGGCGTCTCCGGCATGTGCGATCGTCTTCAGCTCCGTTTCGATCCTGACAAGCTCTTCCCGCAGAGAGCGCATGGCGCGGTGAGTCTTCAGATCGGCGGCCTGAAACTCCGGCAGGATGTCCCAGATCCGTCTGCCCCGAATCTCGGCGTGATTGCGCAGGTGCGAGCCTGTCATGCGGTTGAGTTTGCGGTTGGGCACGTTCATCAGGGCCAGGAACCACTCATCGGGATAAGGCTCTCCCGCCTTCGCTCCCGGTGCGGAGCTGTCTCTCTCTGCCTGCGGGACAGCCGCCCCAGCAACCGGCGCCGAGGCGCCCGCGAAAAAGTTCAGGTAGGCGAGGAGGCCCTGCACCTCTTTGCGGGCGTAGAAGTCGCCGTCCTCGCGCATGGTGTAAGGGATCTCAAGCGCCGCGAAGTGACGCTCCAGCGCCTCGCTCTGGGCGTTCGCCCGGTAGAGCACCGCGATCTCCTGGTATTTTACGCCGCGCTTGACCAGGCGCTGGATCTCCTCGCCGACGGCCAGCGCCTCGATGTCCACATCCGCGAAGCGCTGCCAGACAACCGGCTCGCCCTCGGGGCGCGTCGGGGTGAAGACCAGAGCGCGGCGCTCCGTATCCTGCCGGATCAGGCTGTCGGCGAAGGTCAAAATCGAGCGGGTGCAGCGATAGTTCTCCCGCAGCTCGAAGACTTTGGTGCTCGGGTGCGCCGCAAAGCGCTGGAAGGTCTGGATATCCGCCCCGCGAAAGCCATAGAGCGACTGATCGAGATCGCCGACCAGCATCAGGTTCTTGTGCTCCTGCGCCAGCGCAAACGCGACGACGTACTGAGGCGAATTCATGTCCTGACACTCGTCCACGACGATGTGAGAGTAGCGCGCGGCGATGCGGCCGCGCAGAGCGGCATCCTGCTTGAAGAGCGCGATCACGCTCTGGATCAGGTCGTCGAACTCGCGCAGATCTTTCTCGGCCTTGGCTTTCTCGAAGGCGCGCCAGGCCCGCGCGAAGTCGCGGTCTTCCGAAGAGCCGTCGTGGGTGTAGGTCGCCGCCGTCGCTCCCGTGTTTTTGCTGAAAGAGACACGCGACAGGAAGCCGCCGACCCCGCCCTCCAGTTCGGCGGCCTGCGCGGTCTCCGCCAGATTACGGCGCAGAAACTCGTCCGTCAGCAGTCCGAACTTCAGGCCTTCTCCGCGCAGGATCTGCAGGCAGAGCGCGTGCATGGTGGTCACATGGACATTGGCCATCGTGGCCTTGGTCAGGATCTGTCCGATGCGCGCCTTCATCTCCTGGGTGGCATCGCTGGTGAAGGTGGTGACGAGCAGCTTCTTCCCCTGCTCGGCCATACGCGCCGCGCGCAGAGTCACCACGCGGGTCTTGCCGCTGCCCGGTCCTGCGTAGACGGCAGTCGGCCCGTCCTCGAACAGCACCGCCGCCCGCTGATTGACGCTCAAACTGTCCCAGCCTGCCAATCCCTTCTCCTTGCCGCAAAAACCGCAAAACAAGTATACAGAAATGGTTGCTTTCTTGTTTGCACTGTGTTATAATACCCGACGTATCTCTACGGTATACCCGACAAACCGCTGTTTCCGCAAGCAAAGGAGTGACAACATGGCATTCACCTTCGAAGACCTCATCGGCAGCCTCCGCACCTCCCGCAGTAACTTTCACAAACACCTCAGGAACCTGCGGGAGGATCAGTGGGACTGGAAGCCCTATCCGGAATGCAAATCCATTCGCGAGACGCTGATCCACCTGGTCATAGACGACCGCGCGGCGGCAGCGGCGATCGAGACGAACAGCGAGCCCGACTACGAGGCCCTCGCGGCCGCTGCCACCGCAGAAGCAGGCAGCGACATCGCCCATCTCAAATCCCTGGCCGACGCATCGTTCACAAACCTTCTGGAGCTGCTGATGTCCCGTTACGCCGAGGCGCCGCTCGATACCGAGATCAATGTCTTCGGCTCCACGCAGAAACTCGGCGTCGGCATCCCCTTCTTCTCCAGCGAAGACTACTACCATACCGGCCAGATCGCCTTCATCCGCATGGCCAGCGACCCCGCCTGGAACTACTACGCCGCAATCTACGGCGGCGAAGAGTAGAAACACGCCTCCAGCCATCCGAAGGAGCAGGTTTCCGGCCAGGCAGCAGTGAATAAAAACACAACCCCCGTACACCTCGCAGGGAGGGGCGCCGCGAGACGCAGCTATTCTGAGATGCGAAGAGTTCTGTCTGACAGGAGACCATGTGTTCTGGATTCGACGGGGGTCACTATACTGGACGAACAGCCCCTTTCAGAGAAAGATCATTTTCAATCGCTGCTGTACCGGCTGAATCCGGATCGATCCGACCCGATCGAGATCGTGCGCAAACTGCCGTCAGGGGCCGTCTCTTCTCAGTTCGACGGAGGGTACCTCTATTTTGTCCTGAACGAGAAACATCGCAGCCTCTGGGCGACAATGACGGACGACGATACGGCCGAAGGGGATTCCACGCTTACGCTCTGCCGCGTCCCTCTGGACCACTGAACATATTTCAAATCCGTTTCACGACGCTGACACGGAGTTCGTGGGCTCCCTCGGCACGGACGGTTTCGCAACAGCGGATGGAATCGTGAAATGGAAAGTCCCTCTTCTCCCCTGGGTGCTGCTGCCGTCCGGGCTAAATACTAACTGTTGAGTGCCACTCGACGGTGATCGACTGCCTATATGTACTCCGAACAGTTAACTGTGAATGCGGATCTTTGATAATACGTACTGTCGGTTCAGCTATCAGATTGCCTACGACAATCACCCAATAATTCTCCTGGCGGAGTTTTGCTTCGAGCCATTCACGATCGGTAAAGAGAATGTCGCCTTTTGGCTGCTTCAAGCCTTTGACTTCGATTGCCCATTCGGGTCTGTCCTGAACACCAAAGTCGAAGCCACACGCTGATTGTCGGCAGTCAAGAATGTTCTGAAAAGGAACATGGACGAGCGGCAGAGATTTTTGCAAAAAGTATTGTTCGGCCCGTCGTCCGGTAAGCAGTCGCTCAGCCACATTATGGGCCACTTTCGTTACGACAGCCAAAGAAGCAATCGCTTCTGCAACGACTTCCTCCTCTCGTTTCAGGATTCGATCTACCAGTTCCATAAGCGCATCATCCGTGACGTCCTTTAGCTCATCCAGCACTCTTTGGCGGCTCTGGCGTAAGTTCCGCTGATTCCACCCTCTGCGTGAGTTAGAATGAAGAGGATCAAACTCGTCACGAAGATTTTTGAACGTTGCAGGTGGATTGGAAAGAGCACCTCCTGCTTCTAAAAATGCCTGATCCCACGTGGCACAGTGTCGAACTGCAAGATAGATCCTGTCTAAACGGCTCATTGCGTAACCAATGACAATCGCTTCTGTATCTAGACGTAACCGACTGCTCGGCATCCATAATCTCCTCTCGGCTGAACTCTGTATATTCAAGGAATGTGGTCATAATAACGCGCTTTCAATCTCCTGTCAATGATGTAACCTCGTCAACGAGGGTGGATGCCTGTTAATTGCGCAGAAGCTGGAACACTTACTGCTTCAACTAAAGGTTTACAAGAGCCCATTCGCTGTCCAAGTTCTCAGAAACACTATACAACGCCTGTTGCTATCGGCTATAATACCAGCGCAAACAGACTGCCCGACCTGCACTGTTTATCATGCCAGGGATCTCCTCGGAGCTATTATGAATCAAAAGACACTTCTTCAGCAAGCCGTCATCCAGTGGAAAAAAGAGGTGAATGCACGCCACGTAGACACGCCGCGTTGGGCCGATGAACTTGTGGCAGACGTAGTGTTCGACGTGCTGCAGCAGGAGGGCCTCCTTGCGTCGCCAGACGCCTTGGAAACCCAAGAGGCTGAAACGTTGCGTACTGCTCTCTTTGCCCTGTCCGCCCGACGCTTTCCCGGCGATTGGTAATCGCCATTGCATAATGGCTTGCTGAAGATCTTCTCTGTTCTCCCTCCAACCGCTGGCTGTTCAACTGTCACGCCACAGCATTCCTCTGATCGTATCGCCCTCCTGCATCACCATTCCTCTCATTCCATCCTGCAGCACAGCCAAATTGATTCGGAGGAGTTGGCGGGGAGGGCGGCGAATGAGAGGAGCATGGAACCAAAAGGCTATGTGTGCTATCGGGCGGCGGAAGCCGTCGAGATCGACGGCGATTTGACGAAAGCGGTCTGGCAGGACGCGGCTTGGACCGACGATTTCGTGGACATCGAGGGCGGCAAACGCCCCCTGCCCCGCTTCCGAACGCGCGCCAAGATGCTTTGGGACGAGCGGTGCTTCTATGTCGCCGTCGAGATGGAGGAGCCGCACGTCTGGGGAACGCTGGCCGAACGGGACTGCATCGTCTTTCAGGACAACGATTTCGAGGTGTTTATCGACCCGGACGGCGACAATCATCTCTACTATGAGCTGGAAGTCAACGCGCTCAATACCGTCTGGGATCTGCTGCTGGCAAAACCCTATCGGGACGGCGGGCCTGCCATCAACGGCTGGGACATCGCGGGCCTGAAGACAGCCGTGCAGATACAGGGCACGCTGAACGATGCGGCGGATACAGACAAGGGCTGGACCGTGGAGATCGCGCTGCCCTGGGCGGCGCTGAAAGAGTGCGCCAATTCGCCCGCACCGCCGCTGCATGGCGACCGGTGGCGTATGAACTTTTCGCGGGTCGAGTGGCAGATCGATATCGTCGAGGGCGCGTACCGCAAAGCGGCAGGCACACGGGAGGACAACTGGGTCTGGTCACCGCAGGGTGTGGTCGATATGCACCGCCCGGAACACTGGGGCTATGTGCAGTTCTCGACGGAAGCAGCGGGCACGACCCCCTTCCTGCCGGATCCGACAGCAGGCGTGAGACGGCAGCTGATGCAGGTCTACTACCTGCAGCGCGCCTATCGTAAAGAGCATGGACGCTATGCCGCGCAGTGGTCCGAACTGGGCGAAGACTGTCAGGACAGCAGCGGAATCGGGCCGCTGAGCCTGGAGACGACTGCGGTCGGGTTTGTGGCGGGAGCGACAGTAACGCTGCCGGACGGTTCCTGGGAGCGCTGGTGGGTTCAGCAGGATTCACGGATCTGGACAGAGCGGACATAAAATCGCAAGGGGAGACAGCATGAGCGGCGGCAGCGACAAGGCGAAAACGACGACGGAAACAGGCAAAATCAAACGGAGAGATGTTTTGAAAGGGGCGCTGGGAGCGGGAATCGCGGCTGTGACCGGGAAAGCCGGCGCACAGGAAGCCCCCGCCGCCGACGCGGTGACGACAGCGGACCTCGCCGTGGCGGAGCGGCTGACAGGCCACCACTATACCGATGCCGACCGCGAGCTGATGACCAAACGCTTCGCGGAGACGCGCACGGCTCTGACAGGACTGCGGGCGGCAGACCTCGGTACGACCGAGCCTGCCACCCACTTCGAGCCGCGTCTGCCGGGCATGAAACTGCCGCATGAGAAGCCAGGCCTGATGCCCAGCGCGGTGCGCGCTCCGAAATTCGACGGCGATGTGCAGAGCCTCGCGTTCGCGACCGCTATGGAGCTGGCGCAGCTGCTGCGCACCCGCAAAGTGACCTCGGTCGCGCTGACACGCATGTATCTGGAGCGCCTGAAGATCTATGGGCCGCGCCTGCACTGCGTCGTCAATCTGACGGAAGAGCTCGCGATGCGGCAGGCGGAAAGGGCCGACCGGGAGATCGCCGCCGGACACTATCGCGGCCCGCTGCACGGGGTGCCGTGGGGCGGCAAAGATCTGCTCGCGACCAAAGGCATCCCCACCACCTTCGGCGCGAAACCCTACGAACATCAGATCTTCGACTACGATGCGACCGTCGTGGAGCGCCTGGAAGCGGCCGGCGCCGTCCTGGTGGCCAAGCTCTCGATGGGCGAGCTGGCGATGGGCGATGTCTGGTTCGGCGGGCTCACCCGCAGTCCCTGGAAACCCACAGCGGGCGCCAGCGGCTCCTCGGCGGGGCCGGGCAGCGCGACCGCCGCCGGTCTGGTCGGGTTCTCGATCGGCACGGAGACGCTGGGCAGCATCGTCAGCCCCTCCGTGCGCAACGGCGTGACCGGCCTGCGCCCTACCTACGGGCGCGTCAGCCGCTACGGCGCGATGGCGCTCTGCTGGACAATGGATAAGCTCGGGCCGATGTGCCGGGGCGTCGAGGACTGCGCGGTCGTTCTGAACGCCATCTATGGGCCGGACGGCAGAGACGGCACGGCCGCAGACGTGCCGTTCGGCTGGCATCCGCGCTCCGATCTCAGGAAACTGCGGGTCGGCATCGATCAAGCCGCATTCGACGCCATCGAGCGCAGCGCAGCGCACGCCAAAGTCTACGCCGAGGTGCTGGAGACTCTGACCAGGCTGGGCGTGACGCCGGTCCCAATCGCCCTGCCGAAAGAGACCGCCGCCTACGGCGCGTTGGCAGAGGTGATCATCAATTCGGAGTCGGCCGCGGCCTTTCAGAAACTGACCGACAGCGGACAGGCCGCGCAGCTGGCACAACAGGAGGCTGGAAGCTGGCCGAACACCTTCCGCCTCGGCTCGCTGATCCCCGCCGCCGACTATATCGCGGCGCTGCGCGCCCGACGGCAGCTGCAGATCGAGATGGCGGCGGTCTTCCAGAACATCGACTGCTATGTCACGGTCCCCTTCGCCGGGCCGTCGCTGGTCTATACCAACCTGACCGGGCACCCGACCATCGTCACGCGCTGCGGGCTGACCGACGGCGTGCCGCAGTCCATCGAGTTTGTCGGCGGCCTCTATCGGGAGTCGGCTATTTTGCGGCTGGCCTTTGCTTATGAGCAGGCCACGGCCTGGCATCGCCAATGGCCGGACATGACGAAGGTGACCGCAGCGGAGCTGAAAGGGTAGCGAGACATGGGGGCATTGACCACCGAACAGACAGACACCTTCCGCAAAGAGGGCTATCTGATCTTCGAGAGTTTGTTCAGCCTGGAGGAGTGTGAAGCTGTCAAGGCCGATATCGATGCGATCGAGGAGGCGCGGCGCAGCGGCGGGCCGTCGCCCTGGA
>JAYTGR010000880.1:0-3383 GCA_043733205.1 Chthonomonadaceae bacterium | reverse complement strand
GGAAATCAAGGGCCTGCCCTATCGCTATAAAGTGGAAGACAGGGACGGAGAGGACGATCATCAGGAAATATAGGCTGCTCTGCGGGTCTGCTTCTGGGCCTCCAGAATCAACGAACCCACACCGAAGCACAGCGCTTCAGCGTGGGTTCGATGCGGATTTGCGGATCAGTCTACGCCTTTCAGGGAAGCGATAGGCGTCAGGGTGTAGGCGATGCGGGCGAGACCGGCGTCCACGACCGCCCCGACGACCTCCTTCGCAGACTTGTAGCAGTTTGGAGACTCGTCGATAGGGACGTTGCCGCCCGCGTTCACCATGACGTTCAGCTTCTTCATCTGCGCATTGACCTCTTTCTGGCTGAACTCTTTCTTCGCCGCCGAACGAGACAGCCGGCGTCCGCAGCCGTGATTGACCGAGTAGAGACTGTTCGCCGCGCCCTCCTCGGCATAGAGGATATAGCTCGTGTCTCCCATGCTGCCCGGAATCAGGATGGGGTGGCCGGTCTTTGCCCACTTGGTGCCTTTCAGCATAGGATGGCCTGCCGGAAACGCCCGCGTCGCGCCCTTGCGGTGGATCCAGGCTTTCCCGCCCAGCGTCGGCGCCTCCTCTTCCTGCACCAGGTTGTGGCTGATCTCGTACACGAACTCCGGCTCCTGTCCAAACACCTTCTCGAACACATCCCCGACGCTCTGCCAGATCAGCAGGCGGTTGGCGATGGCGAAGTTGCCGCCCGCAGCCACCGCATTGCGGTAGCCCGCGTAGAGCGGCGTACCCGGCTCGAAGTAGACGGCTTCGGCTCCCCCCCGCACATCGATGCCCTGCTTTTCCAGATACTCCTTGCCTTCGTGGATGAAGTGAGTCGCCAGGCCGTGCCCGAAGCCACGGGAGCCGGTATGCACCATCACCCACAGGTGGTCGTTCTGATCGAACTGCAGCTCGATGAAGTGGTTGCCGCCGCCCAGACTTCCGAGTTGGCCGATCCCACGCTTGAAGGGCTGCTTCGGAATGTCCCAGGTGTCGTCCACCGGAATGAAATCGCGCTCCGAGTTTTCGCGCGGAATGCCCAGCGCGCTCGCCCCGTGCCGCACGATCTCCTCGAACCGGCGCTCCGTGACAGGATGCCTGCCGCCGTGCCCCACCCCCATCCCAATCTGCTCCATGACGCGCTCGGAAAACCGCTGCCGAAAGGTATCGTCGAAGCCTTTGCCTTTACTGATCGTCGATTTGAATGCCATCATGCCGCAGCCGATGTCGAAGCCGACCGGGGCCTGACAGAGGGTGCCATTCGTCGCCATGACGCAGCCGACCGGGACGACATAGCCCGTATGCACATCGGGAGTGATCACGACCTCCTGCACGCCCGGAAACTTCGTGGCGGCGACTATCTGCCGATAGATCTCCTCTTCGCTGTCCTGAAACAGTTTCTGTGACAGGAAGAGGCGGACCGGGATCTTCACACCCTTCTTCATCTCATAGTAGTGACCTTCTGCATTCCACTCACACTGCCATTTCAAACTCATTTCTTTTCCCTCCAGCACCCCTCGCACCTCTCCCTTATCGTTTCAGACGACGCTTTGCTGTAAGAGGCTCCCCTCATGCTGACAGCAAAAGAGGCGTCAGAGTTGCATCGGGAAACACAAATCTTCCTGCCTTTCCTTTTTTCCTGCTACAATAAGAGCATCACCCTCAGGCAGGTTTTCATGATGCGTTTCGTTGTAATTACAGGGCCGTCCGGCGCGGGTAAGACGCTGGCGCTGCACAGTTTCGAGGACGCTGGTTACTACACGGCGGACAATCTGCCGCCCTGCCTGCTGCCGCAGCTCGCCGACTTCTGCCTCAGGACCGGGCGTGAGCGCTGCGCGGTCGTGGTGGATGCCCGTTCCGGGGCCGCCTTCGAGGAGCTGGGCAGCGTCAGGACGCAGATGAATAACAACGGCGTCTGCGTCGAGCTGCTCTATTTAGACGCCAGCGATGGGGCGCTGGTTCACCGTTTCAAAGAGACGCGACGGCCGCATCCCCTGGTCAGCGAGGCCACCGCAGGAGGCGTTGTCGAGGCGATCCGGCTCGAACGCGTGCTGCTGGAGTCCGCCCGCCCGCTGGCCGACCGCATTCTCGACACCAGCACGATGACGGCCTGGGAACTCCGGGATTTTATGCACGCAACCTACTCTCAGGACACGCGCCCCGGCCTGCTCGTCACGGTGACCTCTTTCGGGTTCAAGCATGGCCTGCCGGTAGACGCCGACCTGGTGTTCGACGTGCGCTTCCTCGCCAATCCGCATTACGTGCCCGAACTGAGATTTCTGAGCGGCAAAGCGGCGGCGGTGGCGGCGTATGTCCATGCCGATCCGCTCACCGCCCCATTTCAGACTTTGATGAACGATCTGGTCGATTTCGCTCTGCCGCAGTACCAGCGCGAAGGCAAGGCTTACCTCAATATCGCCATCGGATGCACCGGCGGACAGCACCGCTCCGTCGTTCTTTCCGAGGATCTGGCGGCGCAGCTGCTGCAGAATGGCTATCGTGTCACGATACGGCATCGCGATATCGAAAAGATAAACCGCAGAGGACACGAGGCGAACCCGTCCGGGCCGGATGCCGTCCCCGGCGATCTTCCGGAGGCCGAGAGCCCGGAGGAGAGCCTTTGAACCTGTGGCGCAATTCGCTCAAGTGGCTCTATCCGGGGCTGCGCCTGAAACGCTGGATCGCAGTGGGGTTCTGCGGGCTGCTGCTGTTTCTGATCGGGATGGGGGTCATTATCGACGCGCACGCCGCCGACAGCGACCCGCTCGCCGTGCGCGTGGCGAAATGGGTCGTTCGTCACTCCCACGTCGGTCTGCGCCCCGGCGAGCTGGGCATTCTGATCACCTGCATGGGCGGGTTCCTCTGCCTGTTCGCCCTCGGCAAACTCATCGCCTCCCTGACGAGCGCACTGGACCCGGACATGGCGCCAGGCGGCCTGGTGGATGCGATCTATTCCCAGCGCAAACTGGCGCAGGGGCGGCGTATCGTCGTGATCGGAGGCGGAACAGGGCTCTCCACAATGCTGCGAGGCCTGAAGAAGTACAGCGCCAATATCACGGCGATCGTGACAGTCGCGGACGACGGAGGCTCCTCGGGCAAGCTTCAGAAACAGCTGAACATACTGCCCCCAGGTGATATTCGGAACTGCCTGGTCGCGCTCGCCGACGACGAGACGCAGATGACGGAGCTGTTCCAGTATCGGTTCCGCAACAGCGTCCAGCCGGAGTCGGCCGTTGGTGCAACGCGCCATACCCTCCACGCTTCCGCCGTCGAGTCTCTGCACGGCGTCTCCAGCGGCACGGAGACTGCGCCCCCGAAGCCGCGCCCGACGAATACCGAAGGCTACGGCGAGGGGCTGCGC
>JAYTGR010000879.1:0-1043 GCA_043733205.1 Chthonomonadaceae bacterium | reverse complement strand
GGCGATAAGGTCGCGGCCGTCCTGACCAACCCGATGCCGAAGCTCCAGGGCCGCAGGAGGGGCGAATGGAACTTCACGACCTTCGAGACTTCCGATGGCGTCACGCTCAACGCCGCGCTCCTCTATCCGGCCGACTTCGACCCCGACCGCAAGTATCCTGTCCTGATGCATACCTACGGCGGGCCGGGATCGCAGGTCGTCCTGGACACGTACGGCAGCGGAGGCGGACTGGAGCAGTGGCTGGCGCAGCAGGGCTGTCTGCTGGCAATGGTGGATGGGCGCGGCTCCGGCATGCGCGGGCGCGACTTTAAGAAGGCGATCTATCTGAAGCTGGGCAGCTGGGAGGTCAACGATCAGATCGAAGGCGCGAAATGGCTGGCAGGACTGCCGTTTGTGGATGCCGCCCGCATCGGCATCTGGGGCTGGAGCTATGGCGGCTATATGGCGAGCCTCTGTATTCTGCGCGGCGCAGGCGTCTTTCGCGCCGCCATAGCCGTCGCCCCCGTCACGCACTGGACCCTCTACGACAGCATCTACACCGAACGCTACATGCGGCGGCCCCTCGACAATCCGGAGGGCTATGCCGCCACCTCGCCCCTCACCCTGACGGACAGCCTCAAAGGCAAGTTCCTGCTCGTACACGGCACCGCCGACGACAACGTCCACTTCCAGAACGCCGCCCGTCTCGCCGCCGCTTTCCAGAAGCGCAATAAGCCGTTTCAGACCATGTTTTACCCCGGCAAACACCACGGCATCGAAGGCGTTTCCCTGCATGTCTTCACTCTGATCACCACCTTCCTCAAGGAGAATCTCTGAAATAGAACCATCTCGACTATATTGAGCCCAAGGAGTTCATACTGCACGTCGCACGCAGTTCTGCACATCGATTTCATGGTATAAAGAACGTATGGCCCTCAGTGTAAAAACAATCGATGAATCGGCAATACTGCCGGCCCGGTTAGATCTTTCTTCGTTTGTGCCGGATGCTGTCGGAGTACTGGAAAATCCTCAACTCGATCTGCCCAGAATCGCAAAAGACATCC
>JAYTGR010000878.1:0-1044 GCA_043733205.1 Chthonomonadaceae bacterium | reverse complement strand
CCAGCGAGACGTCCAGGCTGTCATACGTCGTGATCTCAGCGCCACCTCGCGTGCGGCTGCTGTCGAGGGACATGATCCCATCGCGCTGGGCCGGGTCAGGATGATCGCGGTTCAGGAGGCTCTCGAAACAAGCTTCCAGGGTAACGAAGTTCTCCCGAAGCCAGCCACTGTCGCCTGTTTGCGTCACATAGACCGCGGCGCAGCAGATCCAGTTGACGACCTGTTCGTGCGTCATGTAAGAGAAGCATCCGGTCAGCCCGGCCTGCTCGTAGCACGAAAACTGTGGCCGCGAAAAGCCATTAGCAACTCCCATGTCATGGGTGAAGCTGATCCCGCCAGGGTACTCCGTCGGGTCGTTCGGCAGACGCACAGTGTCGTGGTAGCTGTAGCGCTGCCGGAACAGATCCAACTCATTACGGACGGTCCACGGGTTCATCTTCATCTCAAAGAAAAGCTGATCCACGGTCAGGTCGAACGTGTTCATCAGCCGGTACTCGCCTTCATTGACCAGCCAGAGCGGCCGGCCATCGCAGACCAGAAACTGCGTGCTGCCGTAGTAGGAGCGTACTGCCTGTGCGAGCATGAACTTCTGGTCACCGGACAGCGCGGTCTCGTCCACCAGAGCATCCGCATGAACAGCGGCGGCCTTCAAATCATCAAAGTTTTCCAGCGCATAGCGGCCGACCGCCTCAATGTCCGGATAAAAGCGTGTGTAGTAATAGGCAGCGTCCAGGCCCGTCGTCGCGGTTCCGTTGCGGTAGAAGCAGACCGCAAACTGGAACGTCCGCGTTTCCCCGGCGGGGACATCCATGATAAGCGCCCCACAACCGCCGAGGCCGAACGCCCAGTTTTCCTCAGGCGTCTCCGCCGTTTTCGTCAGCAGGGTCTCCACTCCAAACGCCTGGCCGGAATGAACCTCAGTCTCGGCGCAGACAATCGCGGTGATGCGGCCCTGCCCGATCCCGACATAGCCCGGCATGGTGTCATCCAGGCGGCGCATGGCTGAGTAAGGGTCACTGCCGCTGTAGCCGAAACAGGCACGGC
>JAYTGR010000877.1:0-3388 GCA_043733205.1 Chthonomonadaceae bacterium | reverse complement strand
GTGCTCCGGCGCTCCTGCCGCTGCCGCGCCTCTCTCCCGAACAGAACCAGGCGCTGACATCGATGCTGGACGAGTCCGGGCTGTCCGAAAGCCACGATCCCATCACGCTGGATGCGGATCAGGCTCTGAACGCGCTGGAGGCGTGGGGTCTGTCCGTCACCACGATGGGCCGCTCTCTCACCGAAGAACGTCCCTTTTTCCTGGCGGCAGCTGCAGCGGGCCTGCTTGCCGCCCAGCTTGTCGAATCCCGCATAGGCTGATCTCCGGGTATACGGCTGGTCTTGTTTACTCGCGGAACCTTTCTTTTTGCAGCGCGTCATATACGGGCAATCCCCGCAATATATACGCAGTTTCCCTTATAGCTTTCCCGTATGAAATCGGTTATCCTAAAGGTACATTCATCTGCCGTTAGGTAAACTTGATAGAGGGCAAAGATAGGAAATACGATGCAATCGACCCAACAACTCAATGAATCTTCCTTCGCTGTCGTGCGGCTTAGCCTGGGAGCCGCCGCGCTGGTCCTGGGTGTGCGTATCGTCTTTGCAGGACTGCAGGGTCTCCTGAACGTCTGGGTCGCCCTCACACCCGGCCAGGACCGTCAGTGGAATGTCCACCGTTCGCGTGTCTAATCCTTTGCGTTCAGCAGCGCTTCGACCTTCGCGTCCAGATTGCCGCTTGGATCGAAGCCCGGGATCGACTGACTAATATTTCCCTTTTTGTCGATGAGATACATTTGAGGAATGCCGTCGAAGACATATTTCGTTCGTATGTCGGGAATATCGGAGTAGAGAACGACGGGGTAGGTCATCTTTAGCTCTTTCACCGCCGCAGGAACCTCTGCAGCCGTCTGCGCTTCATCGACAGAGATTCCAACGACTTCCAGGCCCTTCGCATGGTATTTCTCGTAGACGCGTTCCACCTCGGGAATACTCTGTCGGCACGGTCCACACCAGGTAGCCCAGAAGTCCACAAGGACGACTTTGCCCTTCCAGCTCGACAGCGCAAAGGGCGCGGCTCCTTTTTTTAGAGGCAGCGCAATATCCGGCGCGATCTGGCCTTCACTCGCTGTCCCACCGCCGCCTGCCGCTCCTCCTCCTCCTCCATTCGCACCCGCCTGCGGCCCACAGCCCCCTGTAAAGGCTGCCAGCGCACCCAATACCGATCCCGTCACAATTATTGTGTTCATCCTCTGACGCCGCATCACGATCTCCGCCTTCCCACGTTCGCAGACCTTCTCCTCATCCGGGAATTCTGTCGCGAACGCCTCTGTCTATCCGATCCTACGCTTCGAACCGGCAAATCCATCTCGATCCTCAAGGAGAATTCCGGGTTCCTTTCGGAGGTTTCAGCTTTTAAAGGTCACGACCGTAGCCCCTTCGCCGCCTTCACCCTCTTCGCCGAGGCGCACGGAGGCGACCACAGGATGGCCGCGCAGAAACTCCCAGACCGCTTTGCGTAGAGCGCCTGTCCCACGTCCATGAACGATGCGCGCCTGTCCGATTCCAGCGGCATAGGCGTCGTCGACATACTTGTCCAGCAGCGGCTGAGCCTCCTCGACACGCATCGCCCGCAGCATCAGTTCGGGCGCGATCTGCATCGATTTCCGCATGGCGATAGCGGCAGCTCCCGAACTCTCCGCCTCGTTTTTGCGGGTGGCTTTGCGTTCGGCCGCGGCCGCCTCGGTCTTCGGCAGGGGCCGCAGCTGGTCGAGCGGCAGGGTCGCGCGCATCACGCCGATCTGCACGGCTACCACGCCGTCGCGGGGTGTCTCCAGGATCTGCCCGTCCATATTCAGCGAGAGAACCCGTACCCGATCTCCGAGTTTGTAGGTATGGCCCGGTTCAATGGGCGCAAGCTCTTCCTGCGGCGTGTTGGTCGGGTTGTCGGAAAGTGCGGAGAAGGTATCGGTGCGCAGTGTGTTGACCCGCTGGCGAACGCTCGTGCCCTTCTTCACGCTCTTGTTCATCTTCTGCAGGTCGTGGATAATGTTTTCGGCCTTGTCGCTGGTGCGGCGCAGGATCTCCCGCGCCTCCTCCTGCGCCTGCTGCCGCACGCTGCGCTGGACCTCCGCGATCTGCTTCACGCGGGTCTGGTACTCTTCGCGGGCGGCGTAGGCTTCGTCGCGGGCGCGCAGGGCGGCCGCTTCGGCTTCCCGGGTCTGACGGCGGCTCTGCTCGATCTGCTGCAGCAGCTCTCCGGTCTCCAGTTCGCGGCTGGAGAGGAAAGAGCGGGCCTCGTCGATGATCTCCTGCCGCAGGCCGATGCGCGCGGCGATATAGAGCGCGTTCGACATTCCCGGCACTCCGAGCAGAATACGGTAAGTGGGTGAGAGTGTCTCGGTATCGAACTCTACGCTGGCGTTCTCGACACCAGCACGGGCATACGCGTACTCTTTCAGTTCACCATAGTGCGTAGTCGCGACAATGCGCGCTCGGCGGCGCATCAGATGATCGAGCAGCGCCTTGGCGAGCGCGGCGCCCTCCGCCGGATCGGTGCCTGCGCCCATCTCATCCATCAGAATGAGCGCGTTGTCGCTGACGGTCTCGACGATCCGTACCAGATTTTTGAGATGTGCGCTGAAGGTCGAGAGGCTCTGCTGAATGTCCTGCTCGTCCCCGATATCGGCGAAAACCTGATCGAACAGCGCGATGTCGCTGTCCGGCGAAGCCGGAATCTGCATTCCTGCCAGCGTCATCAGGGTCAGGAGACCGATGGTCTTCAGCGTGACCGTCTTGCCGCCGGTATTGGGGCCGGTAATAAGGAGGGTGGTAAACTTCTCGCCCAGCTCGATGTCGATGGGAACGACTTTGCCGCTGAGCAGCGGATGCCGCGCATGGTACAGTTTCACCACGCCGCGCCGGTTCAGGTGCGGCTCATTGGCGTCCATCTCCTCGGCAAGCACTGCCTTCGCATGGATCACATCGAGGTGGCCCAGAATCGAGGCCATCCGCTGCAGCTCGTCATAATAGCTTCCGGCCAGCGCGCCAAGTTCGCGGAGGACGCGTTCGACCTCCTGCTCCTCCTTCAAGGTCAGCTGTTTCAGGTCGTTGCCCATCTCCACGGTTTGGGAGGGCTCCATAAAAACGGTCGCGCCGGACTGACTGGTATCGTGGACGATGCCGCCGAACGCCCGGGCATACTCTGCCTTGACAGGAATACAGTACCGCCCACCGCGCACTGTCACCACAAACTCCTGCACAAATGTCTTGATACGATCGTTGGTCAGATAACTCTGCAGCCGATCGTTCAGCCGGTGCGCCGTGACCTTGATCTGCCCGCGCACCCGTCCCAGCTCCGGCGAGGCGCTGTCTTTGACATCGGCAGCCTCGCTGATACTGCTCTCGATACGGTTCTCCAGGATCTGCAACACGGGCAGATTGGTTCCCAT
>JAYTGR010000876.1:0-3392 GCA_043733205.1 Chthonomonadaceae bacterium | reverse complement strand
GGGCATTGACAAGTTTGCTGGAGGTGAGAATATCGTAGGCGCGCTGGTTCAGATCGTCCATGCCCCGCAGGGAGTCGACGCTGCTGCGGAAGCGGTCGAGACCGGCGAGCAGACGGCGGCGGTCGTTGAGACGGTCGAGCGTGACGCCGTTGAGGGTCATGTCCGCCATCAGTTTGCCGTCGGGGCGCATGGCGGCGTGGCTGAGGCCGAGGAAGCCAGGATCGCCGGGATCCCCCCACTCCATGTGGCCCATCTTCGGGGCGAGCCCAATGAAGGTCGGGACGGTCTTATCGATCTGACCCTGCAGCTTCGAAACGACGGCCCCAAGGCACGGCACATGGTTCTGGGTGACCTCGGAGCTGTTGTAGCCGCCCTGGCAGATATGGGAGTCGTGTTCGTCGCGCGCGCCGACCAGGGAGCGGATAATGGCGAACTTGTCCATCATCTTCGCGATATTGGGCATGAGTTCGCAGATCTCGATGCCGGGGACTTTGGTCTTGATCGGTTTGAACTCGCCGCGAATATCGGCGGGCGCGTCCATCTTCAGGTCGAACATATCCTGGTGCGGCGGTCCTCCCGGCAGATAGATCATGATACAGGCTTTGTGGCCCTTCTTGATCCCGCTCTGCGTTTCGGCGCGCAGCACGTCGGCCAGCGTCAGCCCACCGAGCGCCAAGCCGCCGATCTGAAGAAACTGCCGCCGCGACACGCCGTCGCAAAACTTTCCTGCCCCACCCTGGATTCTCAGCATCGCCAAAGCCCCCTGCGGACATCCCCGCATGAAATTACAGCCACCATTGTCTCGTTCGAAAACGATTTCGATTGTCGGGCCGCAGATTCCTGCCCGAACGTATGGTAAAAGACAATTCGCCTTCTCATTTGTTGCACAGGAAAAATTATTTAGGAAGCGGTATTGACAAAAGAGAAGCCCCTGGACGACAGTGTGAGAAGGGAGAAGAGATGCCTCTGGAGGAAAGAGCCCTTCTATTCATCGAGCCGCTGCCGCAGGGTATCCGCCAGCGCACGATAGTGAATCGCTTTCGGATAGGCATCGATAATGCTGTCTATCTCCTGGAGCCAATCCGCTGCTGCCGTAAATCGCCGCCCGCCTAACAGCGCCCGCACTCCCGTGAAAAGGAAAGGAATTCGTTCCGGCATACCGCCTGCTATAACCAGGCAGGCGCTGCATTCGTCCAGCGCTTCCTGATGGCGTCCGAGCTGCAGTAAAACTTTTGCGTAGTCTCCACGCCGATACCATGCTTCGATGCTATCGAGACCGTCGGTCACCTGGATCGCGCACCGGCTCTGCACCAAAGCTGTCTCCGTGTGCCCCAGTTTTGCAAGGTACAGGGCAATCTCGCTGGCTATCCAGGCCTGGTACGCTTTGTTCTGTACGATCGGAGATCTGGCCGCCGACGTATACAGCAGGTTTACGGCGCGGTTCAGGTGCAGAGACCGCCCGCCTGCGCCTGCAATGCGCGAGGCGGCGAGAATGGCGTCTGCCCAGCCGGTATCATCACGATATCCGCTGTTCGCCATCTGCTGGAAGCGGGCCACAAAAGAAGCGGCTTCCTCAAAGCGCTGATGTTCCGCAAGATACCGCGCATGACGGCCGTAGGTATAACTCAGCTGGATCTGTGCGGCTTCGTGCCTGCGGGAGAGATGCCACAGCTGCGCTTCCAATGCCAGAAACTCCAGATCGGCGATAGGCGAGTAGAACAGATACTGCGTCACCCGTCTTTGCAGTGTGTCTCGATCCAGCGCAGTATCCGGAATAGGAGAAGAGCCCGCGGCAGTCAGTATGCCCTGTGTGAGGGCAAGCAGCTCCTCTGTATGCGCCTGCAGCACGTAACAGAGAGTGTGCAGCCGCTCGGACGAGGGCCAATCCTGAGAACTTTCCCACCGCGCCAGGGTGCCTTGAAGAATACCCGCTCGCCGGGCAGTTTCCTGCTGTGTCCACCCTCGGCGCAGCCGCATGGTGCGAAGAAGATCTCCGCTGACAGGCGGGCCTGCCCCGGCCGTTTCGCGCAGCTTCTGTATGGCACGGGGCGCTTCCATGAGCGCCAGCGCCTGCTGCCGCTCCATGGCGGACACCTGCAGTGCGCTCAGAACAGCTTCCAGTTCCGCCATACGCGGCTGTGTTCGTCCTGCTTCCCAGCGCGACAGCGTCGCTGCGCTTACTCCAGACCGCATCGATAAATCTTTATAAGAGAGATGACTTTTTTTGCGCCACGTTTTTATTAAACTGCCACACTGTACTTCCATATCGACTTCTCTTGCCTCCACAAACCCCTCTTCGAGAGGATACCACCAAAACGCCTTGTGCTGTCCGCCAGCAAGCCCTCTGCCTCGTAAATCCGACACTTTCGCGAATAACACTCCACTTCTGCATAGAACGAAAGGGCGCTTACTCGTGTCGGCTTTCTTCTGGCTATACTGCCAGCCCTGCCAGGTTTGCTGCCAGGCGAAGCAAAGCCCCCCTTACAAATTGTCTTATCTTGTCCCTTAAGGCCGCCGCCCCTAAAGGAGCGGCCTGCTGAGAAAGTTAAGGCCCATAAATGGGCCTGGGAGAGCTGTCAAGGAGATTGAGGCTCAGTGTGAGGCAGCACCTGCTGCCTCATTATTTGCGCGTAAAGACTTGTTTACGTCAGACCCAGACCCCTTCAGGGGTCTTTCCAAAGACAGACCGCTCCTTTAGGGGCGGGTTGAACGGGGTAAAGCGTGGGAAGGTAATGCCTTGTCAAAGCAGACTTTGCCAAGGGACAAGATAAGCCGACACGGGAAGGGGGCTCATATCTCGTTATGGGTACAGAGATGACGTGGGCGCTTCGGATTCGTGAGCACACCCAGCGGACCCGTATCCAGAAAGACCGTCCGTCTCATTCGCTTTGAGCTCGACGGTAGCACCGCTCGGGATTTCATCCCGATGGCTAAAAACCTCGTCTATCGTTCCCCGGTAGATTTTACTTGGTGGAAGCGCATTTAACTGTGTCATATTTATTACCTCCGTATTGAGTGCATTATAGCACACGGTGCGATCGCAGACAGGAAACCTTCCTTTCGGTTATCGACGGAACATAGGCTGTTATTCGGTTTTGATGGCAGGCAGGAACTCGGGGGCCGCAAGCCGAACCTTCAGCCATATCCCAACTCTGATGGAGGCGTATCGTTATGATGATAAACTGGAAACTCTCTCTGCTGTCGGCGCTGACAGTGGCTGGGCTCGGCATCGGTCTGTGTGCGGTTGGTGAGAGCGGGCAGAGAGGGCGCGGGCCGTTCAGTCCGGAAGCGTGGCCAACATCTCTTGATCCTGCGAAGAAGGTGCACTATGTCTGCACGGACGGCACGCTGACGCCGCCGAATCCCAACTGGACCGCCAACATGAAGATCCT
>JAYTGR010000875.1:0-1047 GCA_043733205.1 Chthonomonadaceae bacterium | reverse complement strand
CTATCCTTTACGCAGGAACGTCCGGTTTTTTGCGCTGAAAGAGGAGGGGCGTGCAGAGCGGGAGAACCCGTCGAAGACGGATGGGCACAGGAGAACGAGACGATGAGACGGATACACAACTTTAGCGCGGGGCCGGCGGTGCTGCCGGTCGAGGTTCTGGAAGAGGCGAGCCGGGGTGTTCTGGAGATCGATGGCTCGGGAATGTCGATCCTGGAGGTGAGCCACCGGGGCAAGGACTACGAGGCAATCCACTTCGACGCCAAAGAACGGATGCTCAAAGTGCTGGGGCTCTCTGCGGAGGAGTACACGGTCCTGTTTCTGGGCGGGGGCGCGAGCACGGAGTTCGCCCTGCTGCCGATGAACTTTTTGAAGCCCGGTCAGACCGCCGACTACGTGAACACAGGGGAATGGGGCTCCAAAGCCATCAAAGAGGCGAAGCGCTTCGGGAATATCCATGTCGCGGCATCGTCGGAAGACGCCAAGTTCTCCTACATTCCCACCACGCTGGACCTGACGCCCGATGCGCAGTATGTCCATATCACCACCAACAACACGATCGAAGGGACGGAGTGGCCGACGCTGCCGGAGACGGGCGATGTGCCTCTGATCGCCGATGCCTCCTCCGACATCCTGGCGCGCGCCCTCGACTACTCGAAGTTTCATCTGTTCTACGCTGGAGCCCAGAAGAACGCCGGACCTGCGGGCGTGACGATGGTGATCGCGCGCAAAGACTATCTCGACCGCGCGAACGACGATATTCCCACCGTCCTCTCCTACAAGACGCACGCGAAAGCCGATTCCCTCTATAACACGCCGCCCGCCTTCGCCATCTATGTGGTAGGGCTGGTGCTGAAGTGGATCGAGGCGCAGGGAGGAGTGGCTGCCGTGGAGAAGCGCAACCGTGAGAAAGCGGCGCTGGTCTACACCGCCCTCGACGCTCATCCCGATTTCTACGAGCCGGCAGTGCGCAGCAGGGCGGATCGCTCCCTGATGAACGTCACCTTCCGGATTAAAAATGCCGACCTGGACAAAGCCTTCCTGCAGGGC
>JAYTGR010000874.1:0-3399 GCA_043733205.1 Chthonomonadaceae bacterium | reverse complement strand
TGTGTCGGTCGATCTTTGTGTTTAGGGGCCGGGATTTCGGCGGGAATCGTCATGATTTCGTTCCATCGAAAGAGGGGAGATACGCGATTGAAGTGTGTCCAGATCCGGCAGTGTTTGATCGGCCGGCCGCTCTTTGTCACGGCGATAAGCGCCGATGAGCCGAACCATCAGCCAGAGTGCCGCGATACCGCACGGAATGAGCGCCGCACTGAGGATCAGGAAGGGACGCGAGTCTGAAAGAAATTGGGTGCGCAGCGCCGCCAGCGTCAGCGAGCCTGACACGACACCTAGCAGGCGAACGGTATCCCAGCGCGCGGCCCGATCCGCGTGGGCACGAGGCGTGCGCACGAGCCGGCCGATACCCGCGCCAAGCAGTACGAGACAGAGCGCCAGCAGGGCCGTGCAGAAGATCGCGAACGGGACGACAATCAAGCCAGAGTAGTTCCTTCCGATGGGCCTTCAGATGCGGGCGGTGAAGGTGGCAAGAGGCAGGAATTCGGCATCCGGCGGAGCTTCCATCGGACCGAAATGCGCCCCGCCGATCTCCCCGATTGCGCCGTCCTGCGTCGGCTCGATCAGGCGCGCGCGGGCGATACTGCCGATAAGATGAGAGCCTCCTGTGAACTGCACGCGGATATAGTTGCTGGTATAGCCGCTGAGGAGGCCGAACGTCTCGGACGGAACTGCCGCACCTGCGGGACTGCTGCCATCGTTTCCGCTCTCACCCTCCTCTGCACCGCGTACAGGGGCTTCCTTGCCCTCCACCAGCACGTCGAGATCGCGGCCAAGATAACGCTGAATGAAGCGGGCCTGGGTTTCACGGCATGCGGCGGCGAGCTCCTGGCTGCGCGCCTCTTTCTCCGTATCCGATACCTGATCCCGGCGATCTGCGGCAGGGGTGTTCGGGCGCGGCGAGTAGCGGAAGAGGTGGGCGCGTGCATAGCAGACGGACCGAACGACATGCAGTGTGCTCTCGAAAGCGGCCCGATCCTCCCCCGGAAAACCCACCATGATGTCGCTGGTGATGGCGAGGTCGGGAATGCGGGCGTAGGCGGCGCGGCACCGGTCCAGATAGAACTCCTGGTCGTAGGGACGGTTCATGCCGGACAGAACACCGCTGTCTCCGCTCTGCAGCGGAATGTGCAGGTGCCGGCACAGCTTCGGCTGGGAGGCGAAAGCATCCAGCAGCTTGTCGGTGACCTGCGTCGGCTCTATGGAAGAGAGTCGCACCCGCTCGATCCCCGGCACCTCTGCCAGACGCAGCAGCAGATCGGCAAGATCCGGCGATGGAACTGCCGCATCGTACACCGACAGGCGTGGGAGATCCTGACCGGGAATAGCACGGAAACCGTCCTGGCCGTACGCGCCCACCAGAACTCCGGTGATCACGATCTCTTTGAAGCCCTGGGCGGCGCGGCGCTCGGCTTCGGCGACCACCTCGGCCACAGGCCGCGAGAGCATATATTTCCGGGTATATGGGATCGAGCAGAAGGCGCAGAAAACGTTGCATCCATCCTGAACTTTGATCGTGGCGCGTGTCCGGCGGGGCGTAATACGGCGCTCTGCCACACCCGTCGCGTGAGCGGCGACTTCATGCTTAAAATGCGGGTAGCGCGTCATCACGCGTTCGAACGTCTCCAGCTTGTGCTGATTCGGCACGAGGAGCGTCGCCTCTTCGACTGTCTCGCCTTTGATCTGAGACATCTCGCCGTAGCAGCCGGTCATGACCACGACAGCCTCCGGGTTTTGACGCGCCACCTTGCGCACCATGTACCGTGACTTGCGTTCCGCCGCCTGCGTCACCGAACAGGTATTGATGACATAGACGTCCGCAGGCTTATTGAACTCGGTGATGGCAAAGCCGCCCTCCTCGAAATCGTCGAGGATGCGCTGAGTCTCATACTGGTTGACTTTGCAGCCCAGGGTGATAAATGCAGCAGTTGGCACAGAGAACAGTTCCTCTCAAAAGGCCGGGAGATTGTGGTCACAGTGTACCACGAACCTCCCTGTTCGTCAAAATCATTGCCGCTTTCTTCGGAGACGCCTGAGACGCCCGAACGGCGGAAAATCAGCAGGGCAGACGTCTTGACGAATCGCAGACGCCGTGCTATACTACAAGTGTATTTCCTGCTGTGGCGGTCCCATACGTCGCGGGAAACGGGGTGTGGCTCAGCTTGGTAGAGTGCACGGTTCGGGACCGTGAGGTCGCTGGTTCGAATCCAGTCACCCCGATCAAAAACGTGAATGGCGCGAAGAGATTTCTCTTCGCGCCATTCACGTTTGGTCTTCATATCAGGTGGCCTTCGCGTCCAGAGCGGGCTCGCGGTTGGCGGCGGAGGACTTCGCAGTCTGCGGACTGGTAAATCGGCTGAGATAGGCGCCGAAATAAGAGAGCCCGACCGCAACGCCGACGACGAGAATGGGCAGAAGGATCGGCCGATGCAGGCTTTCACAGAGCAGCCCGATGCCGCCGCACAGCAGACTCACCGAGCAGAGCGCGAAGACCGCCTGTTTCTGTGTGAGGCCGGAGTAGACGAGCCGATGCGAACTGTGGTCCCTGCCTCCCTGCGAAATGGCGCGGCCTTCCCGTTTGCGCCGCACGATCACGAGGAGCGTATCGAATATCGGCAGGGCCATGAGCAGAAATGGCAGTGTGAGGGACGTGATGGGCGCGGACTGTGGACGAAGCACCTCCACAACTGTCAGACCCGCCAGCATGTAGCCTAAGAACATGCTGCCGCAGTCGCCCATGAAAATCCTGGCCGGTGCGGCGAACCTACAGTTGAAGTAGAGAAAGCCCAGGCACGATGCAGCCAGCAGCGCGCTGAGCAGGCCCGTCAGGACATCGCCATGCTGAAAAGCGTAGAGGGACAGGACACCGCTGACGGTCGTCGCCGTCCCTGCGGAAAGGCCGTTCATGTTATCGAGCAGATTGAATGCGTTCGTCAAGGCTACCATCCAGAGGAGAATCGCCGGCATTACGAAAATATAGAGGGGCTCCGTGTGGGCCAGCCCCATTCCGATCAAAAACGGGGTCACGGCCATCACCTGACCCAGCAGCTTGACGAGCGGATTCAGCGGGACCGCGTCATCCCGGACACCGAGTGCGAAGAGAAAGATTCCGCCGACGAACAGGCCCGCCAGTTCATAAGAGCGCTGCGGTGCGCTGCGCGCGAAAACGAAGCCGCTCACCAATAAAAACGTGATTACGATCGCCACACCGCCGTAGAGGGCGGTCGCCGTCGTATTCCAGCGATCCTCCTTGGGAGCATCGATCAGATGGAACTTGTGTGCTGCGAGGATCACCACCTGCGTCAGAGCGGCGGAACAGAAGAGGGCGAACAGCCACAGTGCGGCATAGTGAACATGAGTGGGCTGCATTTAACTCAGGCCCTCCGT
>JAYTGR010000873.1:0-3402 GCA_043733205.1 Chthonomonadaceae bacterium | reverse complement strand
TCTTCCTGCTGACGCTGGCCGTGTTCTTCGTTCCCCCGTGGCTCCGAGGGAAGCTGCGCATCGGCGGCGACCCCTATCTGGTGCCGCTGGCTCTGCTGCTCTGCGGCCTCGGCGTTGCGATGCTCTTCAGCCTGAAAGACCCGCTGCGGGACTATGCCGTCTACGAACACCACCTGGTCGGCGTCTTCATTGGGATCGTCGCCATGACGCTTGCGGCGCGGCTGGCCCCGCTGGCCCGCCTGCGTATCAAGAACTATCTCTATATCTGGATGCTGGCAGCGTTCGCCCTGGTCGGCGGCCTGATGGTTTTCGGGCGGGGACCGGAGGGAGTCAAACTCAACCTCCTCGGGTTTCAGCCGGTCGAGATCATCAAACTGCTGCTGGTGCTCTTTCTCGCCGCCTATCTCTCCGATCGCGCCGAACTGATCGCCGAACGCAGCGGGCGCAAATCGGCGGGGGCGGCGCCCAAAAAAGGCTGGCAGCTTCTGGTTCTGCCGCGCAGGCAGGATCTCGGCCCGGTCGTGCTCATGTTCGTTTTCGCGATGGCCATGTTCTACGTCATCAAAGACCTTGGCCCCGGCCTGCTGCTGTTCGCCACCTTCATCTCCGTACTCTATCTGACGACCGGGCGGGCCAGCTTCATGAGCATCGGCTGTCTGCTGATTCTGCTCGGCGGGCTGTTCGGCTACTGGCGGCACATCGGCGTGTTCGTGACCCGCGTCGATATGTGGCAGCATCCCTTCGCCAACCTGCATCCCAACGGCATGCAGCTGGGGCAGTCGTACTGGGGCTTTGCCTCCGGAGGCTGGGGCGGAAGCGGGCTGGGGCTGGGAATGCCGGGCCTGATCCCGCGCGGGGGTTCCGACCTGGCTTTCGCGAGCTGGGCCGAAGAGACGGGCCTGCTCGGAGCCTGGCTTGTGCTGCTGGTGTTTACGGCGCTCGTCTGGCGCGGGATCTGCATCGCCCTGCGCGCCAACAACGATCTGGACCGAGCCCTCGCCTTCGGCCTGACCGCACTGTTCGGCCTCCAGACCCTGCTGATCCTGGGCGGCGTGACGGGCCTGTTCCCGCTGACCGGCATCGCTCTGCCGTTTCTCTCCTACGGCAACTCCGCGCTCGTGGCCGACTTTGTGCTCATCGGCCTGCTGCGAGGCATCTCCGTGCCGCCCTCCGGCGGCGTCGGCAGGCCGATCCCACGCATAGAAGTCGTCAAAGCCGCCACCCGTTTCGCCATAGCGCTCGGCATCTTGCTGCTGGGCGGGATCGGGATCTGGCGGCTGGGCAGTCTGCAGGGCTGGGGCGCCGATGCCATTGCCGTGCAGTCCGTCCGCACTCCTGACGCCGACGGGGTGCTCCGGCCCCATCTGAACCCGCGCCTGCTGGCGGTGGAGCGGGAGATCGACCGGGGCAGCATCTACGACCGCAAAGGGCGTGTCGTGGCGACCTCGCGCTACGACGAGATCCGGCAGACGGTAACAGATCCCGCTGCCGCGCAGCGCCTCGCCCAGCAGCGAGGCCGGCTCTATCCGTTCGGGCCTGCCATGGCCCATCTCGTCGGCTATCTCGATCCCGGCGTGGGTGGCCCGTTCGGTTTCGAGAAAGCCTACAACAACGAACTCCGCGGCTTCCGGCAGTATCCTGAACTGCTGAGCGACTACCGCAGGCGGCATCTGCCGGGCTATGAGCCGCGCCGAGGCCGGGATTTGCGCCTGACCCTGGACGGTGAACTGCAGCGCACCGCGCAGGCCGTGCTCTGGCAGACGACCTCGAAACTGAAAGATCTCAAAACAGGCCTGCCCAAAGACCGCGCTGCGTTTGTCCTGATCGCTCCGCGCACCGGCGAGGTGCTGGTTGCCGCCACGATCCCCAGCTTCGACCCCAATGGTCTGACACCCGAGAAGTTCCGCGCGCTCGTCAAGGGGCCGGATGCCGAGCGGGAACACTGGCTGGTGAACCGGGCGACCGACGGCCTCTATCCCCCCGGCTCGACCCTGAAGGTCGCCGCCACGGCCTGCGCCCTCGACAATCTGACGAACGCCCTGCAGTTCGAAATCGTCTGCAATCAGGAGGATACCCTCCGGTGGCAGGCGGGCGGCAAAACCTATTCGCGGGTCGTACACGACGACAAAGGCGATCCGAAGTTCGGGCCGATGACCCTCGCGCCCGCCTTCCGCGTCTCCTCGAATATCTATTTCGCCAACCTCGCCGTCGCCGTCGGCCCGTCCGCCCTGCAGACCACCCTGCGCGACAAATTCCAGTTTCACCGTGTGCCGAAAGGCGAAAGGTTCGATGCGGGACTCGCGGAGATCGGCTTCGGGCAGGGCGCGATGCTCGCCTCGCCGCTGGAGATGGGGCGTCTCGCCGCTGCCGTCGCCAACGACGGCAGAATGCAGTCCCCGCACTTCATTGCCGGACTCACCGACCCTAGGAACAAGGACAAACCGATCTACCCGGCCGTCCCTCCGGCGGTTCAGACCATGCGCTCCGAAACCGCCGCCAGCCTCCAGCAGATGATGCACAGCGTCACCGTAAGCGGGACCGCCGCCGGAATCTTCGCGGGCCTGCCGTACGCCGTCGGCGGCAAAACAGGCACCGCTCAGAACCCGCAGTTCGACCAGGAACCGCACTCGTGGTTCATCGGCTTCGCGCCCTACTCGGAACGCGCCGCGCCCCGCTACGCCTTTGCCTGCGTCGTAGAGAACGGAGGCTATGGCCGCCGCGTCGCCGCCGCCATCTGCCGCGACATGCTCAAAAAACTCCCCTGACGCATGGTGTAGATTATTCTATAGGATGCCGGAACGGCAGGAGACTGCAGCGAAGGAGAATTATCAGCAAAACTGTGTTTGCGGAAGATATGATCAGGCCCGTTCGCAATGGGACGTCATACATCGCGGCCGCAGCTGGGCTGGAAAGTTGAAAGGCGTCAAAGGCGAGAACGACGCTGGAACCATTCTCCGAAACATCCGCGAATATGTTGACTTGTTGAGCGCTGGAACGCTAGATAGTGCCGAAGGACCGGAAGATGTATAATTCCGTCGAACTGTTCTCCGGCGCGGGCGGCCTGGCGCTGGGGCTTGCCGCCGCAGGGTTCCATCATGAAGTACTCATCGAATGGAACGCCCATGCCTGTCGTACCCTGCATTATAATAAAAGCGCTGGTTACTCCCCGGTGGAGTCATGGAACATTGTGGAGAGCGATGCACGCGCTTTTCGCTTTTCGGACATCGGCAAGTCCATCGACCTTGTTGCCGGAGGCCCGCCCTGCCAGCCCTTTTCATTGGGTGGCAAGCATAAGTCCTATGACGACAAACGAGACATGTTCCCTGTTGCTGTGAATGCAGTACGTGAGTTGCGACCGCAGGCGTTCGTTTTCGAGAATGTGAAGGGATTGCTGCGCACTTC
>JAYTGR010000872.1:0-3403 GCA_043733205.1 Chthonomonadaceae bacterium | reverse complement strand
TTATGCATGGGGCCATTCAACTGAACTGAAATCTTACGCCAGTCGAATTTCGAATAGTGGAACTGGTAAACTCCTCCTCCGCTCGGTATAGGCACAATATAGTCTAATGTCCCTATACCAAAGGGCGTTTGGTGCGTCGGATCTGTCCAGTAGTGAAACGAAGTGTAGTGAGGAACCTCGATTCGGAGCTGGCCCGTCGGCTTGATGATCCTATGCAGTTCGTCGAGAACAGGCAAAACAGGCCGGAGATGTTCCAAAACATGCTCTGCTACGACGTAGTCGAAAGTATTGTCCTCGAATGGATAGGGAAATTCGCTCAGATCGTGAATGACCGTGGCTTTGGAGGCCGGGTTGATATCCAGTGTTTTGGACTGAGCCCAAACAGGTCTTTGACCGCAGCCGATCTCCAGTATCTGCGTCCCGGGCGGCAGTAATTTCAGTTCGTCGGGGGTGAAGCAGGCCATATCTTCTAAATTCTCCTGTTGTATAGAGGCATGCTGCAGCCGCATATACGCGCAGATGGTTACGTCGGCGAGTTTATTATACCTTAAGGACATTCAGATGCAGATCGACAACAAATACAGGAATCTTCCGAGGCGAACTCTTCTCCTGTCTCCGGCAGACCTGCAGTGTGCCTGCCAGGAGCCTTCGCCCCCATTTTGTGGTATCCTAGGAAGCAGCTCGTAATCGCCAAGGAAACTTAGATGAACGCCATCATCGTCGTGCCAACTTATAACGAAGCGGAAAATGTGGAACGGCTGGTCGCCGCCGTTTTTGCGCAGGTTCCCAACATCCACATGCTCTTCGTAGACGACGAATCTCCGGATGGGACTGGCGACATCCTGGATAATCTCGCCCAGCTGCCCTGGATCGCGGGCCGTCTCCATGTGCTGCATCGCACCGCTAAAGACGGCTTCGCACGCGCCTATATCGCCGGCTTTCAATGGTCGCTCGCGCGGGACTACGATCTCATCATCCAGATGGATGCGGATCTTTCGCACGATCCGATCTATCTTCCCAAGATGATCGAAGCCAGCGATAGGTTCGATGTCGTCATCGGATCGCGTTACCTGAACGGCATCTCCGTGGTCAACTGGCCGCTGCGGCGGATCCTGCTCTCCTGGGGAGCCAACCGCTATGTCAACTTCATTACGGATTTGAACGTCAACGACTGCACCAGCGGCTTCAAAATCCTGCATCGCTGTGTGCTGGAGAATATCGAACTGGAGAGCATGACGGCCAGCGGCTACTCCTTCCAGGTCGAACTGCTCTTCCGCGCGCATGTCCTGGAACACTCCTTCACCGAAGTTCCGATCATCTTTGCGGATCGGGTGCTGGGCGAGTCGAAGATGTCGGGCAAAACGATTCGGGAAGCTTTCTTTATGCCGCTGAAACTGCGCCTGATTCAGGGCCGTCTGCGCCGCCGCCTGACGCGGCATGCACAGCGCCGATCCGCAGACTAATACAGCTGTCGAAAGGCTGTGTGCAGGAACTGCTGCGGTGGCTGTCGAACAGAGGAGCGAACTTCACTCTCCAAGGAGGACAGTGTATGCAACGTTTCGGGAAGTGCTCTCTTTCGGCGCTCGCATTGCTCGTTTGCAGTCTGCCGGCTATTGCCCAGCAGGCGGATGCCTCGTATCATGGGCGCAAAGCCTGGAAGGTCCAGAATGAAAAGATCCAGGTCGTTGTCGTACCGGGCGGCGGCCACATCGCCAGTATCACCCTGCGTTCCGGCCCCGGCGCAAACCTGAATCCGCTCTGGCTGCCTCCCTGGCCGAGCGTGGAGCCAGGCAATTGGCAGGGCGGCAAGTACGGCGATAAGCCGGGCGCACAGCTGCTGAGTTCGATCCTGGGACATAATCTCTGTCTGGACTTCTTCGGCGGGCCGTCGGATGCCGAGACCAAGGCCGGCGTTCCGGTGCATGGCGAAGCGCCGACCGTGAACTGGACGGCTCTGCAGCACACTCCGACCAAACTGATGTATACCGCACTGCTGCCGAAGGCGCAGATGCGGGTCACACGCACTATCTCCCTGACCCCCGGCTCCTCCGCCCTCTGGATCAAAGAGACCGCTGAGAACATGACCGACTTCGACCGGCCCATCGGCTGGAACCAGCATGTCACCATGGGCCCTCCCTTTCTGGAGGAAGGAGCCTCGTTCTACGACATGAACGGCACATGGAGCATGGTGGACCCGAAGGAGTTCAGCAAAGGGCAGCGCCTGAAACAGGGCGCGGAGTTCGACTGGCCAACGGTTCCGGCTGCCAAAGGCGGCGGAACGATCGACCTGCGCCAGTGGCCGCAGGGCAGCGGTAAATCCAGCGATTTCTCGACCACTCTGGTCGATCCGGCTGCGAAGTGGGGATGGTTCACCGCCATCAACACCAAAAAGCATCTGCTGATCGGCTATGTCTGGCCCCGCGCCGACTGGCCCTGGGCCGCCAACTGGGAAGAGAACAAATTCCGCGCGGGCGCGCCCTGGAACGGGAAGGGCCTGACCCGTGGGATCGAGTTCGGCACGACTCCCTTTGCCTACTCCCGCAAAGACACGGTCACCATGGGCAAACTGCACGACACGCCCACCTACCGCTGGATCTCCGCGCGCAATGCGCAGACCGTCTCCTACGGCGCGTTCGTCGCCTCTTTGCCCGCCGGTGCGACCGGCGTCAAGAGCGTGGAACTGACCGCAGGCAGCATCAAAATCACCCTGAACGGCGTCGACAAAACGCTCTCTCTGCCTCTCAAACGTTAGTCCTATGCCGCCTTCCCCGGTGTGTCGTCTTCGCACACATCGGGGAGTTCCGTTTCGATTTTCTCTATGACACGACAGGACGACAACCCGGAACTGACCGCGCAGCGTTCGCTCGAACGGATGCGGGAGGCGACACGCGGCACTCTCTATGAGGGCCGCCTCTATCTGGTGGGCGGACTGCTGCGCGACCGCACCCTGGGACTGCCGCTCGCCAACGACCTCGACCTCGTTCTGGAGGGCGACGCGCTGGAACTGGCCCGTTTCCTCTATGAGCACGGCCTCTCCACGCACTACCCGGTCCTCTATCCCCGTTTCGGCACCGCGATGATTCATATCGGCAGGGCGGAGGAGGCGGGCAGCGCCGTGGAGCTGGTTTCGGCGCGGGCCGAGAGCTATCAGCCCGACTCGCGCAAGCCGGAGGTGCGCCAGGGTACCATTCAGGACGACGTCCTGCGCCGTGACTTCACGATCAATACCCTCCTCGAAAACCTGCATACGGGCGAACTGCTCGACCTGACAGGCCGCGCCTTCACCGATCTGCGCGCCGGTATCCTCCGCACGCCCGTCGCCCCGCGCGTCACCTTTTTCGACGATCCTCTGCGCATGCTGCGGGCGGTCCGATTTGCCGCGCGGTTCGGCTTCACGATCGAG
>JAYTGR010000871.1:0-9237 GCA_043733205.1 Chthonomonadaceae bacterium | reverse complement strand
CCAGTTCGGCTGCGATCTTTAGCAGGCGTTCGATCTCCTCGAAGGAGAGAATCTGCGACTTGGGCGCGACCGGTGCGCCCTCCTCGGGCATACAGTAGACGCACCGAAAATTACAGCGGTCGGTTACGCTGACGCGGAGATAGTCGATCGTGCGATGGAAGCTGTCGATGAGCGGCATGGTGGACCGGGCTCTTTCAGGTAAAAAACTCGTTTGGATGCATGCTATAGTATACCCCTGTACCGCTCCCAGAGTTTCCACGTCCGGTATGCTGCTTGGCGGACACAGCAAAGACGATTGGCGTCTTGACAGCGAGCGACACAAACGTGTAACATAGGGGAAACACCAGATACGGGGAGGGAAGCATGACGACACCGCTGCATCTATGGTTTCGACAGAGAGAGCTGCCAGATCGCGGCCGGACCATAAGTTCCGTTTCTCTCACAAGAGCGCTGTTTTTTCTGCTTGTTCTAACAGGTATGACGGGCGTCTGCTGCGCTCAGAACGCCGCTGCCGGGCAGGACGCTCCTCCTGCTGCCGCAGCGGTTCCGCAGGCTGCGCCCGCAGAGACCCCGCCGATTAAATTTCGTGAGCGGCCGCGCTATCCTGCCGATCCCCAGCGCCTCAAGCGTACGCCGCTGATCGACGGCGTCCTGGGAGACGGAGAGTGGGACCCCTTCTACACGATCACAGACGGCCCCATCAAGGGAACGGTCTACTGTAACTGGGACGATAACTTCCTCTATTTGGCTGCGCGCACAGAGGGCGCGGCGAATGTGCTTTTCGACCTCGATCTGAACGGCGACGGCTGGCTGCGCGGTGCGGACAATGTAGAGATACTCATCGGAAGCGCTGCCAATGGCGGCACCCCGGTCATTTCGGCGCGGCTCCTCGACGCTTCGAACAGCAAGGACACGCCGGTCTGGAACGAAACTGCGATCGACCCGAAATCGATTATCGTGTCGGAAAAACTGGTGAACGGCACGCAGATTCTGGAGATCGCCATCCCGAAGAACACGGCAAGTCTGCAGCCGCGCGTCGGCCAGAATTTCGGCCTGCGCGCAGAGTTCCTGCCGCCGGGACCGATAACTGCCTTCACCGGCACCGCACCCTTCGAACCTCATCTGCTGCTCGACGCGACGCTGGCGGTCGCACGCGTTACCGGAGTCGCCGGAATCAATCCTCGTCTGACGCTTTCCGACCTGAAATGCATCGCCGGACAGAAGCTGTTTGCGACTCTGGAACTCACCAATCAGACCGACCAGAACGTCGTTATCAGAAGCGTACTCTGGACGGGTTCCGGGCTGAGCGCCAATGTCGTCAACACCTTGCGCGAAGTCAATGTCAAACCGGTGCCAGGGCTGAAAAAGGAGAAAATGACCTATCAGACGGTGCTGCCGGCGAACCTTTCGGTCGGGTCTTATCTGCTCTCGGTGACCGTCGAACTGGACGGTGGCAAAACGATCCAGTCGGCGGCCGCGTTCACGGTGGTCGAGGCGATTCAGGTGCAGATGTCGAGCGAGCCTCAGCCGGTCGTCGTTTCGGGACAGACCAGACTGTTCGTCGATGTCGATGTCACCAGCGCGGTGCCCGACCATTTCCGTGGCGATGTCGAACTGAACGTCGTTCCTGCCGGCTGGCAGATCGACGGCGCGAATAAGCGCAGTCTCTATATCGACCGGGAAGATGCGCACCGCGTCGCGCGTTTCGCCTTAAAACTGCCTTCCACGACCGCACCCGGCGACTACCCGGTAGAGACGATCGTTACTTGGAAGGGGCAGATATGGCATGCCCGGCAGGTCGTCAAGGTGATCCGTACCGACGCGCCCCCGAAATAGCGGGCGATCCCCGCGAGGTACCCCGTTGGAAAACGCCATCGAAACCGCCGCATTGACAAAACAGTATGGCCCCGTGCGTGCGGTCGATGGGCTGAACTTGATCGTGCCGCAGGGAACGGTGTTCGGCCTGCTTGGGCCGAACGGGGCCGGCAAGACCACTGCGATGCGTATGCTGATCGGCAGCGTGCGGCCAACCTGCGGCCAGGCCACTCTGCTCGGTGAACCGATAGGAAATATTCCTGTTCGCAGACGCATCGGTTTCCTGCCGGAGAGATTTCAGTTTCCCGATTTCCTGACGGCGAGCGAGTTCCTGCGCCTGCAGGGCCGATTGGCAGGCATGTCGGGCAGCGCCCTGGAGGCGCAGATCGGCTTGGTATTGGCGCGTGTCGGACTCGCTGCGCGCGCAGCGTCGAAAATAGGGGAGTTCTCACGTGGAATGCAGCAGCGAATCGGTCTGGCGCAGGCGATCCTGCACGATCCGGCGCTCGTTATCCTCGATGAACCGACTTCGGCTCTGGACCCGATAGGGCGGCGGGACTTCCGGCGGATCATTGAAGAACTGCGGCAGAAGGGGACAACCGTCCTGCTGAATTCGCATGTCCTGTCCGAGGTTGAGGCGACCTGCGATTTTGTGGCGATCCTGAAGCAGGGAACAATCGCTGCGCAGGGCACACCAGGAGAACTGATGTCATTCGCTTCGGCTGTTGAAGTAGAGGTAGAGGCTATGAACGATGCCGCACTGCAGGCGGTGCGGAGCATCGCGCAAAAGCTCCGGCTGGAGCGTGTGCCGATAACGCGTTTTACGGCAGTCCTGCGCTCCGAAAGCGATATTCCACTGCTGGCGTCGGCGCTCGTCGAGAACGGTGTCAAACTCAAGGCGCTCATTCCCAAACGCGAGACGCTGGAAGAGGCTTATATCCGTATTCTCGAAGCTGCCAACTGACTTTCCGGCCCGGTACCCACCCTGGGAACCGGGCCGGAAAGTTATGGGATCAGTCGACTTCGACGATGGTGAAATGCCGGCCGGGCTCGCGCTCGACACTCGGTTTCAGATAGACGATCTTTACCATGTCGCCGGATTTGAGGCCCTTGACTGCGTTCTGAAAGGCTGCAACCGTAGGAGTATCGATGCTGTTGACTTTCAGGATCAGATAGCCTTCCGACAGCTCTTCGTTATCGGAAGCGGCCGAACTGGTGTCGATAGCTTTTATGAGAACACCCTGATCGGCAGCGAAGCCAGTCTGCTCGGCCAGATGCTTCGTGACAGGCTGGACTTCGATCCCGAGTTTCGCTTTCGCGCCTTTCGCTGGCTTTTCCGTCTCGATGACCTGCGGGTCGGCTTCCTTGACGGTAGCGGTAAGCGGCAGAACCTTGCCGTCGCGAACAACGGTCAGCTGGACTTTGGTAGAGGGAGCCGTCTGCGCGATAATGATGCGGAGGTCGGCTTCGGTGTGTATGACTCTGTTATCGACCGCCGTGACGACGTCACCCACTTTCAGACCTGCGGTGTCGGCCGGACTGCCTGCTGTCGGATCGGTGTCGATCAAAGCGCCATAGGCGACATTCAGTGTCGATGCCTGTCGCGGCGATACGGTTTTCGGAGCGACTCCGAGATAGCCGTAACTGACGCGGCCTTTTGTCAGCAGCTGATCGATGACGAACTTGGCGGTGTTGATCGGGATGGCAAAGCCTATGCCGATGCTGCCGCCCCCATTGCCGGTATGATCGCTCTCGATCGCGGTATTGATGGCGATGACATCGCCGTTGATATTGCAGAGAGGTCCGCCGGAGTTGCCGGGATTAATGGCGGCATCGGTCTGCATCATATTCGGATAGAGGCGGTCGCGGCCTCCAGAGCCATCCGCTATTCTCTGAAGCCGGTTCAGACTGCTGATGACCCCGACGGAGAACGAGCCTTCGAAGCGGTAAGGACTTCCGACTGCGATGGCCCAATGGCCGATCTTGACTTTGTCCGAGTCGCCAAGATGTGCGAAGGGCAGATCGCCAGGCGAGCTGATCTTGATGAGCGCCAGGTCGCTCCGAATATCCCGGATGACGGTGCCGCTGAATTCACGGCCGTCGTGCAGTTTGACAGAAACTTTGTCCGCGCCCCCAACGACGTGATCGTTGGTCAGGATCCAGCCCTCTTTGCGGATGATGACGCCGCTGCCCGTACCAGTCGATCGACGTACGCCGCGTTCCAGACCGTTCAGCCCCTGTGGAAGTTCGTCGGAGCCTCGGAGTGTCTTGGTGCTGAATACCGTGACGACGGCCGGTTCGATGGCATCCGCGACATCGGCGAAAGCGTCCTGCAGGCTGGCCAGTGTGGCGACGCCCGCTCGCGGAGGAGCGCCCTTCTCCTGGGCCTGAACGGTCACGGAGCCAAGGAGAGCGAGACAACCGAGAGCGCCAGCGGCAGCGGCAGCGCCGCGAATTCGCCCGGTCACCCTACGAAGAGCAGAATCGAATTTGGCAGGCGAGCGCTGCACGGTGAAATCTCTCGACTCGGTCAACTCAGTGCGCATATTGGCTAACTCCTGACTTACAGCGTATTTTGGGACACAACTGTTGTTACTAAGGACGACTCAGAACCATTCAGGTTACAGGTAACGGGGCTATCGATCGATGTAGACGGAGAAAATAAGGGTTCTGTTCATTATGCCTCTCGAAAAATTTCAGGTGCGATCCGAATGGGTTCCCGAATTGTGCCGCCATCCGGTCAGCGCTGCACACTCACAGCCCCGATCCTGTCAGCGCCTGCCGACAGACGGTCCAGCCGAAATGAATTGACCCGGCGTGTGCGGACACCGGGTCATACGAGGACAGGAACGGATCGGACCCATCAGTGGGGCCTATAGACATCCAGACGGTACATGCTGTTCGTGGGCTGGTTCAGTTCGTACGCACTCTGAATTACGGGCGCAAAACTGGAAACCTCTCGCGAAACCGAACTGCCCGTACTCTGCGCAGGGGGTCCGAAGAAGCGATCGGATGCCGAAGGCGCCAGACCCGAGGTCAGTTCGGTAACGGAGTTCGGTGTCTGCTGCCAAACGATAGTCGATGTCGCATTCGCACCAGGCGCGGACGGCAGATGGTGGACTATGGCGTACAGACCGAGCACCGCGATCGCTCCCAGCCCCCAGCCCTGGGGAGTCGCGAACAGATCCTGTGCCTGGATCCGCAGACGCGTCCAGAGCATTTCGGGAGTTCGACTCGCGGACTGGGCCTCTTCCCATGTTAAAGCATAAGAGATCCGTGCCTGCAGGTCCGGGGAGGGCTGCTGGGTCCGCATGCAGCCGAGCATACGCTTCATCTGCAGAATGGATTCGTACTCCAGTTCGCACTCCGCGCAGCGGGCCAGATGTTCAAAAACCTGACGCTGCTCGATGCCGCGCAGCTCGCCGTCCATATAAGCGGACAGAAGCTGGTTCACTTTACGACAGTTCACCGCGACTCTCCTGTACAAAGATTTTGCTGCTGTCTGGCAGCCTGAATTTTCAAGCGAAGCATTTTGCGTCCTCGATGCAGGCGGGACCGCACAGTCCCGAGCGAACAGTTCATCATATCGGCGATCTCCTCGTAGGACAGACCTTCCATATCCGCGAGTATGACCGCGACTCGAAACTCCTCTGGAAGCGCATTCAAGGCCGTCTGGAGCGATTCCTCCAGCGCATTGGAGAGCGCCATCTGCTCCGGATTAGAAGCGAAATCGGGGATCTCCAGCAGGAATTCCGAATCTCCATCTCCGCCGCACAAGGGCTGGTCCAAAGACTGCGTCTTCAGTTTCGGACGCTTCCGCAGTTCGTCGATGAACACGCGCGACATGATGCGAAAAAGCCAGTTTTCGAACGGCAGGGTGCGGTCGTAGCGGTCGAAGAATCGGTACGCGCGCAGAAACGACTCCTGGGTGAGGTCTTCGGCGTCACTGCTGTTGCCGGTCATGCGATAGGCGACGTTATACGCCTGTCGGTGACAGCGATTCACCAACTGGTCGAACTCCCGTCTGTCTTTTTGAACCGTTCCGGTAAACAGTCTCGCGATATCCATGCCAACGAGCCTCCTGTTTCGACATACGGTCGTATTCGCCGCCGAAGTTCCCACGCTGCCGAAATCCTGCTTCTCAAAACAGCAGGCTGTCATGGGGTTTCCTGGGTTTCCTGCGCTTCGAGGAATTCTTTGGCAGCGCTGCCGGGGCGTTCCGGCAGATCTGCGAGCAGCTCCGATGCCGTCACGCACCGATAACCTCGGGCTTTGAGGGTGTCGAGGATACGCGGCAGCGCTGCCGCTGTGCCGGGATAGTCGTGGAGCAGCAGAATACTGCCGTTCTGGATCCAATGGAGCGTCTTTGCGGCGATCTTCTCCGGCGACGCCGTCACGTCGAAATCTCCCGACGCCGTCGTGTAGCCGACGGTGACATAACCCATCGACCGAATATCGCGCAGGACGTCGGCGTTGTAGCGCATGCCGGGCGGGCGGAGCAGACTCAGATGCCTGCCGGTCAGCCGATTGAACGTGATATCGGCGTCGTTGATCTCCCGGTGCCGTTCTTTGGCGCTGAGCGTATCGAGGCGGCGGTGGGTGTCGGAATGGTTGGCGATCTCATGTCCTTCCGCCAGACTCTGAGCGAGCAGTTCGGGATGCGCGTTCATGTTCTTGCCGACGTCGAAAAAGGTGGCATGAACTCCGTAGCGTTTGAGCACGGCAAGGATCTCGGGGCGGCTCTGCGGATGGGGGCCGTCGTCGAACGTGAGCGCCACTTCACGCCGGTCCCGATTTCCATGTGCGAAGTAAGCCTCGTCCGCATGATACAGGTCGTCGCCGCGCACCTTGTGATACCACAGAACCGGATTGACATTCTGGCTCCATCCGGTGCCATGAAAATAGTCGAGCCAGACGGCGAACGTCGGAAGCAGCAGCAGGGCGAAGAGAATCAGCCGGCCTCGCCGCGTCGCAGGAAACAGACGGAGCCTGCTCCTTCGAGGCGAAAGAAGGGGATCGGCAGGGGGTGCGGGTGTATCGTCTTCCATAAATATTCAGTACGTGCTGCGGCGGTCTATCTGCGCCGAAAGAGCAGGATTTCAGGAATGCCGCCATCGAAACGAGGGCGGCGAACTTCAGGAATCCGTGGTAATGTCTCCGCACAATATTGACAGGCGGCGTCTCCTGCCGTATAATTACGGGGGTTCGCGCCGAAGTGGCGGAATGGCATACGCGGTGGTCTCAAAAACCTCTAAGGGCAACCTTATGTGGGTTCGACTCCCACCTTCGGCATCGGGGATTTTAACGGGCGGGAGGGCTGACAAAGCCTTTCCCGCCCATTCCGATTCGACTGCACGATGCAGCCGAGGAGTTCGACGGCGCATTTCAGGCCAGGGATTCGGCTTTTGCCGCCCACAGCATGCCGCGGGTCAGCAGGCGCAGCGGATCCGGCTCGGCGACCGTCGCCGCATTGTGCCCAAGGGAACTGTAGAATACGCGGCCTTCTCCGTACATCTTCGTCCAGACGACGGGCATTGCGACCGGGCCGTTGCCCACATGCGGGCCATCCGCTCCGGGAGACGGAAACGGTGTGGTCGCCAGCACCTTGTTGCCCGGATCGGTGTGGAGATAGTACTGTTCGGATGTGACCATGAAATCGCTCGTGCCCGCAGTCACGAAATGGCCGGGATCCGTAATATTGACCGCATACGTCACTCCGGAGTTACCGGGGTGAGAGACCCACTGTCCGCCCGTCATGAAATGCCATTCGGTCGCTTCGCGGAACGAGTCGCACATGCCTCCGTGACACCCCGCCATCCCGACCCCGCCCCGAACGGCGGCAGTGACACCGCTGACCTGCTCTCCGGTGATCTTGCCCATTGTCCAGACCGGTACAATCAGGTCGAGCGACTTCAGTCTGTCCGCGTCCAGGAAAGAGTCCAGCGTATCGGAGACTTCGACTTCGAAGCCATAGCCTTTCAGCACACCCTCCAGGACATCCGCGACCGGTTTCGGCTCATGCCCGTCCCATCCGCCCCACACAATCAAAGCGCTGCGTCCCATTCCGTCTCCCCATTTCCGCCCCATGAAGCCGGAGCTGTCGGCCATGTCGGCGCGAATAACATTTATCGAGATTTCGCTTCGACACGACAGCCTAGGTTTCCTCCGCTGCTTTTGTGTCGGTGCTCTGGGCCGTCATTTGCGGCGCTGCGGCAGGACAGGCATGGTATACTATCCGCTATGAAGACAGAACGCAAAAGTAAGATTGGAGTGCTCGCGCTGCAGGGTGATTTCGAGGCGCATCGGAAGACACTGGCAGGTTTGGAAGTTGCGAGCGCAGAGGTTCGGACGGTTAAGGATCTGGCGCAGGCCGATGCGCTGATTTTGCCGGGAGGCGAGAGCACGACGATCATCAAGCTCCTCGAACGTATTGGGCTGGACAAGATCATTCGGGAGCGTTTTCAGGCCGGAATGCCGGTTTATGGGACGTGCGCGGGCATGATACTGCTGGCACGGAGTGTAGAAGGCAGACCGGAGCAGCCGACGCTGGGACTGCTGGATGCGACTGTCGTGCGCAACGCGTTTGGGCGGCAGATCGACAGTTTTGAGGCGGATATTCCGTTTCGGCAGGGCGAGGGTGCGATTGAGAGTACAGTGCGCGGTGTTTTCATTCGCGCGCCGTACCTGACCGATATCGGCGAGGGCGTCGAGGTGCTGGGGCGGTTTGAAGACAGGATCGTAGCGGTCCAGCAGGGCGCTCTGCTGGCGACCGCGTTTCACCCGGAATTGACGCGCGACGCCACGGTTCATTCGTACTTTGTCCGCATGGTGGCCGCCAGTGAGGAGCAGCGAGGATGAGCGAGACGACGAGACTGACGAAGACCCGAGCGTATGTCGTGGATACGTCGATGAGTCCCGAATGTGTCTGGAAACCGACCGCAATCGACGACGTCCGACTGACGGATGCCTTCTGGGAGCCCCGGATCCGGCGCAATCGGGAACGGACGATTCCCTCGCAGCTTCAGCAGTGCGAAGAGACCGGCCGGATCGATAACTTCCGGCGCGCGGCGGGAAAGAAGAACGGCCCTTTTCAGGGCATCTTCTTCAACGATTCGGATGTCTACAAATGGGCGGAGGCTGCCGCGAACTCTCTCGCCGCCTTTCCGGACCCCACGCTGGACGCGCAGCTGGACGCCGTGATCCAGGAGATCGCCGCTGCCCAGCAGCCCGACGGCTACCTGAACACCTATTTTATGTTCGAGCGTGAGAAAGAGCGGTTTACGAATCTGCAGGATATGCACGAGATCTACTGTGCAGGTCATCTGTTTCAGGCTGCCGTGGCGCACTATCGGGCCACCGGAAAATCGACCTTCCTGGAGATTGCAAAGCGGCTGGCCGACTGTCTGGACAGCACATTTGGGC
>JAYTGR010000870.1:0-9239 GCA_043733205.1 Chthonomonadaceae bacterium | reverse complement strand
GGTTGTACTGGAGCACATCCGAGTCGTTGGCGGCCAGGATCGCGCCCCGGTTGTCGATCTGGGTCCGCAGGACCAGCAGGCTCCGCCGATAGAAGCGGGTGATGTCTTCCGGCAGATCGGCGGGAATGTCGCCTTTCGTGACCCAGTACTGCCAGTAGGTGCGCACCCGCTGCAGAATCGTCTCCGGCCCGACGTCGCGAATCTCGTGATCCAGGCGTGTGACGGCGGCGAGGTTCTCTCCGGCACAGATCCAGTAGTACGCGGTGGCCTTGTCTTTCACTCGCACCATCACGCGGCCGACCGAATCGACGCTGCCCTGCGCGATCGGGTTGCGGCCGAGAGAGCCGTCTTCGGCGTCACGCCATGTGCCCTGCGCCTCGTTGTGCCCAATAATCCCGGTCGCGTAAGAGGAGAGTCCCCACTCGCGGCCGTTGGTCCCGCTGATGAGAAACCAGTAGTGCGACTTGTAGTGCAGCAGGGCGCGGCGGGCAGGATCGTAGTAGGCCGTATCTCCTTCGCGCGAACCGTTGATGTTCAGATCCTGATGCCAGAAGAGCCGGACATCGCGCTCGTAGTCCCACAGATTCTCGACCTCGACTTTGCGCAGAAAGATATCCAGGTTGCAGTCGACGCAGTCGTGGCAGACCAGCGCCAGTCCCATCTCCCGGTTGACCAGGCGTACGTCCGTCACCAGGGTGTCGTCTTCATATTTGAGAGACCGTTCCCAGGCGTCGTCGGCGGTCCAGGAGAGCTTGCCGTCGGCCCAGACGCCGAAGCGCCAGACCGAGCCGAGGGTGTGATTTTGCTGACCGACGTGAGGGAAATAGAGCTCTCTGAGGTTGTATTTGTCGTCGAAGGCAATCAGCAGATTGCCGTTGCAAACGGGAAGGTCACGCGGCATGATGGCACTCCAGTAGTTCCGATGAAATTCGCCCCATCATGCCGCGCTGCGGACGGGAGAGGCAGGAAAGATCCAGGGGTCGTTCCCGCTGTTCAAGACCAGCTATCGCCAGGTTTCTGCCCGATAGTTCGGGGTGCGCAGCGGCAGGTTTCCCTCTTTCCACTGTGCGGAGGCGAGCAGCAGGCGGACGGGCGACTGCGGGAGAAACCGCCGCAGCTGATCCGCAAAATGCTCCGAATCGCCCGTTGTCAGCAGGCAGACAGGGCTTGGTTTGGAGAGGCCTGAGGGCATGCGGCGGCTTTCGATCTCCCGCGCCAGCTCGATGACCGTCTGTTCCGCCGGATCGACGAAGGCGACCTGCGGGGCGACCGACTGCAGGACAGGCAGCAGGAACGGATAGTGAGTACACCCCAGAACGACGGTGTCCGTCTCAGCTTCCAGCAGGGGCGTCATGTAGGTCTCCGCCGCCCGGCAGGCTTCCTTACTCGCGACAGCATCGCCTTCCACCAGGGGCACGAACTCCGGGCAGGGCACTTCGAGAACGAACAGCTGCGGGTCGAGCGCATGAAATGTACGGGTATAGGCCGCGCTTTTGGCGGTTCCTGCGGTGGTCAGCACGCCGATACGGCCATTGCGCGTGGTCTGCACAGCAGCGCGTGCGCCCGGCTCGATCACACCGAGCACCAGCGTGTTCGGATGGCTGGCCCGCACCGCCTCCAGCGCCGTCGCGGAGGAGATATTGCAGGCCATCACGACCGCCTTGCATCCTGCCCGCAGCAGCCCTTCGCTGATCCCGCAGGCGAAGCCACGCACCTCCGACAGATCCCGCCCGCCATAAGGCACATGCGCCTGATCTGCGACAAAGAGGATCCGCTCCCTCGGCAGGAGTCGGAGCATCTGACTGACGACGGTCAGCCCGCCCAAACCGGAATCGAAGACGCCGATAGGAGCGCCGGCATCGAATGGGGAGTTCGACGTCACTGTCCGCCGCCCTGAGCCTCTCCCCCAGCGCCAGACGCCCCGTTTCGAACCGCGAAAGGCGTGTCCCAATCAGTGTTCTGACTGTCGAACTTTTTGCCTTCGACCGTGACGCGCATCTTCTGCACTTCGGGGAACTTCGCCAGCGCCGCCTGCAGCGCCTTCATCGCCAGCGACTCCGTCGTGTCCCCGTTATTGGCGAGCGCATTGAACTCTTTGCTGAAATCCACCGTCGCAACGCCGTCTTTCACGCTTACGGCAATCACTTGTGTGCCTTTCGGGAAGGGAGAGGAGCCCTGCTGCCCGATCAGGCCGACAAGGGCATCCTTGATCGGTGTCTGCCCGTCTGGAACAGGCGGGATCGCAGCGGTCTCATGGACAGGAGGCTGGGCAGAAATCGGCGCGGTTTGTGCGGGCACAGCCGTCTGCGCACCGTGGCAGCCGCACAGAGCGGCTGCCACCGGGAGGAGCAGGCAGAGAGAAGACGATCGAACACGATTACGCATGAGGGCTCCCTATTTGCCGTCCTGCCCTCCCTCACCGGATCCAGGAGGATCGATGGGCATCGGGTCGCTGAACGGCCGGCTCGGACTGGATAGAACGGGTGAGGACGGCGTTCCTTCGACATAGCGGCGCAGACCGTCGCATACGGCCTGCGCAACGCGCTGCTGGAACCCTTCGTCGATCAGCTTGCGCCGATCGGTCACATTGTTGATATAGGCCACTTCGCACAGGACGGCCGGCATTTTACTGCAGCGCAGCACCGAAAAGCCGCTCTGATACATGACGGTGTCCGACAGTACGCCCCGGCTGGGAAGCCCGGTAACCCCCATGACCGCCTCCTGCACACAGGTTGCCAGGGCGCGGCTGCTGGAATCCTGATTGTGATAGTAGGTGCTGGTGCCGGAGGCCGAGTTGACCGATCCATTGGAGTCGTTGTGGATGCTGACGAACAGATCCGCTCCGCAGTCGTTGGCGAGGCCGGAACGGGTTTCGAGCCCAATGTCGATGTCCCTGTCGCGCGTCATGATGACACGCGCTCCGCAGGCTTCGAGCGCAGCCTTCAGTTTGAGCGCGATCGCAAGCGTGACATCCTTCTCGTAGACGACGCCCCCGCCGCCTTTGCCATAGGCCCCGGTCTTCGCTCCTCCGTGGCCGGCATCGACCACGATCACCTTGTCGGACAGCGCGCCGGTCGCGTTCTGGGGCAGAACGAGATCGAGCGTGATATGGTCGGAGGTCTGGTCGCTGTGGTAACCTACGACCCGCGCCGTATCCAGGACGATCCGAGTCATCGGCGGACTGTTCTGCTCCTGGATCGCGTGGATTCCGCGTACAAGACGATGCGTGCAGGTCTTTTCGGCATCTTCCGGATTCGGTAAATTCAGCACCGCGTTCGGGATATCCATCACCATCTGCGTCGTTCCCGGCGCATAGTGGATGTAGGGCAGCACTTTGCCGCTGACGGCGATTTCGACATGAAACTGCGTCTCGTTATCGGTCGTGAAGGTGATGCCCTGCACAGCGATCGGGGGCGCCTGGCGCTTCCCCGCCCGCGACGGCTGATCCGGGGCTGTGAGGCGCGTTTTACCGGCCCCACCTCTCGTGATGGATCCCACACCGCCCTGGTTTCCCGAATCGGCGGCCGCGACGCTCTTCTGAGGATCGGGCTTTCCGATGTGCAGGCCGGATCCCGCCGACGCATTGGCGGCCGCAGGGGGGCGAATCGCAGCCGGAGATTTGCCGGACGAATCGCCGCTGCCTGCCGCCGCCACATGCGTCGGCACTCTTTCGACGCCGGCGACAATCCGTGTTTCGGAGTTGGAAGTCGAGTCGCTGGCGCGCAGTTCGGAGCCGTCGGCCAGTTCCACCACGATGCGCGCGACATCGGCGCTGTTCTGTCCCGAGCGGATCTTCAGCGGCCGTGGATCTTCCGCAGGCAGGGCGGCCGGTTTGAACTCATCGGCTACCAGTGCGCCTACCAGATCGATATAGCTGCGCCCCGGTCTGGCTTCTGCGATCGACCGGACATGGAACGGGACCGGAAAACTCGTTGTGATATGCAGCCCGTTGCCGTCCCAGCTCGCTCCCGTGACGCGGGCCAGCAGATAGACCGTGTCGCCCTTTTGTCCTGTAATCGGTTTGCCGTCTTTGGCCAGCGCATCCGGCTGAGAGACGGCGGCATCGAGCAGCTTCGCCACGTCGGAGAGTGCGATCATCGGGGTGCCGCTGGGCTTCGCGATCGCCAGTTCGCTTTGACGTCCCGTCGTTTTCAGCGTGACCAGCAGCGCATCGCCGCGTTCGTTGACATGCCAGTCCGCTCCGAAGAGCGCCAGCACCTCCAGCGGAACATAGGTCTCGATGCCATCGGATATCGACGGAGTGCGATTGACGAACTCTTTGCCTGCCACCCGTATGTGGACCGGATTCCAGGCATCGGCCGCATGCGCGGGAACCGTGCCTGCGAGCAGAGAGGCGAGGAGCATCGGCCGTCCCCAGCGGCGCGATAACGAAATCAGAAAACGACGCAGAACCGGGGTTTTCACAGAGTCGTAGGGTAAATATTGCACGAAAGTGTACCTACCTTTGCCGAAAAATCTGGGACGCTGAGAAACGAGTGAAGCCCATGAGGCGGAAAAAGTGATAAGCCTGTCGGCCGGATGAGCGGGGGTTTCATCCATTTCGATCAGGCGGATAGTGAACCAATAAACTTGTCCTCTCAGTATATCGCAAAAACGACTCGAAAGTCCAGATGTGACGATTTATTTTGAGACCTCCGGTTCGGCAAATAGGTGAGCGAACGGCCATCGCCGCGAATTAAGCTCGCAGCTGAACTTGCAGGAGGCGATCCGGCTCTATAGATCCGAGGGAACCAGGCAGGACGTCATCGGTGAGGGCGAAGGAGGAACGAATGAGCAAAGCAATGAGGACTGCAAGTTTTATACTGGCGACAGGAGCCGTGTTATCGGCGGCCTGGGGATGGGGCCGGGCGCAGAGAGTGAATACGCCCCCGAAATACCTGCTAACCGATAAGAGCCTCGTGCTGCTGACAGCTCCTCAGCTGGTGGCAGGCCCCGTTGTGCTGGATGCGAAGTGGTCTCCGGACGGAGTTCGGGTGGCAGCCATTCGCAGGACGGAGCGGCTGGTTCTCGATCGTCCCGTAAACGAAATGCGCCTGGTGCTCTGGAGCAAGGGCAGACAGTCGCATGAGATCTGGCAGCGCGAGATGGACATCGAGAACCAGCCGCATGTTGCGTGGATCTCGCCTGCGTTCGTAACGGTGGAGATGCAGTGGAGCGATCGCGTCCAGACCACCGATGCCGGCGGCAGAAGCGCCCTCGTACCCACTCTGCATCAGGGCATTCTCTGGGTGGATGTGACTCGCGAAGAAGTCAGAACGATCGAGACCAGACCAGGAGACCTTCTCTATGTCTCCCCAAGCCAGCCCTGCGCGGTTCTTTTCAGCAGCGAACAGCACAGCCTCTCGGTCATGAAACCCGACGGAAATGTCCTGAAGAAAATTCCGCTCCCGGAAAAAGCGGTTTGGACGCAGTATCATCAGGCAGAACAGTGGTCTCCGGATGGCCTGCACGTTTCGCTGACAGCGACAGAACCCGGCCTCGGCAGCCCCCCCGAGCAGGTATTCAAGACCTATCGTCTCAATGTGCAGACCGGCGTACTGGACACGGAGAACCAGCCCGAGGCAGCCGCGCGCAAAATCCGGCCCGCCGCGCTGCGTCTGGTGCAGACCGACCAGGAAGTCAAATTCGGCCGCCGTACCCAGCGCCTGCATCCGCTCTGGCTGGAGAGCGCCACCGGGGGGGAGCAGCCTGCGGCGCTGCTCGCGGCAGACTCGACCGGCGGAACCCTCGGCGCGACCGGCGAGGCCGTCCTCTATCTCTCCGAGCAGGCGGCCTGGGTGACTCCCCTGCATATCGGACCCAAAGAGCCCTTTGTTACCAATCTGAAACTGGCCCTGCAGAGCAATGCGAAACAGCTCGGCCTCGCGATGCGGATGTACTCTCAGGACTACGACGAGACGCTGCCGTCTGCGGATATTGGGATACAGGGCGCCCTTCGTCCTTATCACAAGAGCGACGGTCTCTACGACGGCTTCAACTACACGTTCCCTGGCGGCGCACTGCCCTCGGGCGACGCTCTCGCCGGAACTCAGTTCGGCTCGATAGACGGTCCCGGCGGACAGTGGATCATCTACGGGGACGGACACGTCGGCTGGAAACCGAACTAACTGTCAAACCGCGTTAGAAAGCCCCCAAACTGCTGCCGGGGCGGAAGGCGTTCGGGCGGTCTGTGGCGAACAGTAACCCATCACACATTCCGCCTCGGCTCCCATGGAGGAACCCGGCGGCCAGCGAGGGTTTTTCGATATGATAGAGATGGCAGGCAAACATATTTTCATCGCGGGCGGCAGTCGGGGCATCGGCGCGGCGGCCGCGCTGATGGCGGCAAAGGCAGGCGCGCATGTCAGCATCAGCTACGTGCAGGGGGCGGCGGCGGCGGAGAAGGTGCTTGCGCAGATAAGAGAGGCAGGCGGCAGGGCCTGCGCCGTTCAGACCGACATCGCAGAGGAAGGCTCGGCAGAAGTCGCGATGGACTCTGCGGTCGCGCAGCTGGGGCCGCTGACCGGCCTCGTCGTCTCCGCCGGCGTCTTCGACGGCCTGCCGGTCGAGGAGATGACCGCAGCATTCTGGGACCGCATCATGGCCGTCAATGTCCGGGGCACCTTTCTCGCCGTGCAGGCCGCTGTCAAACAGCTGCGATCGACGGCGCAGGGCGGGAGCATCGTCATCTACACATCGACGGCCGGGCAGCGCGGATCGGCCGTCTATTCGGCCTACGCGACCTCCAAAGGGGCGCAGATCCTCTTCATGCGCTCGATGGCCATGGAACTGGCCTCGGACAGGATCCGGGTCAACTGCATCGCGCCCGCGTGGACCGAGACCGAGATGGTCACGGAAAAGATAGATGCCATCGGGCGGGAGGCTGTCGTAAGCGGTTTTCCGCTTGGGCGGATCGGTCTGCCGAGCGACATCGCTGGCGCGACCTGTTTTCTGCTGAGCGACCTGGCCGGCTTCATTACCGGCGCAACACTGACCGTGGACGGTGGAATGGACATGCGCGGCTGATCGGGCCGCCCCGGAGGCGGGACGCTCTGCCACAAACCCGACACAAAAATGGAGAAGGAATCTACCGGAGGCGTGGTAAATTACCATGATATTCGGTATTTGGCCCCCGCACCCTGCCGCAGTATGGCCCACACTCCATTTTTGGCGTTGGAGAGCGTATGACACCCAGAATGCAGGAGATTCTCTACGAGATCAGTGTGCTGACCGATCCAGACCCCAATATCATCTTCGAGCGTATCACACAAGCGGTCGGGGACTACTATTCCGGCGCTATGGCGATGATCAATCTTTCGGTGGAAGGCTGTCTCCAATTTCGCGCGATGGTAAATCCCCATCGTATCATCCGCCGCCTGTCGACGAACTCCGTTCATGGCACGTTCTGTCTGCTGACGCTGGAGTCGATGGGGCCGACACTCATTCAGGACGCAGCCAAAAGAGAGGATCTCACCGGACATCCCGCCATCCATTTCAAGCTGACGCGCTACCTCGGAGTGCCCGTCGTCAGTTCGCAGGGGTCCGCGTTCGGAACCCTGTGTTTTCTGGACAGTCGTCCGGAAGACCTGCTTGGTGACGCAGACGTCCAGTTTATGTCGCTGCTGGCGATGCGCGTGAGCGCAGAAGTGGAGCGCGAACGCCTGGCTTTGGCGCGCGTGGAAGAGCACCGGCTGGCGGCGGAACGTACCGGCTCTCTGGTCACCCAGCTCCAGTTGAGTGCGGAGGAGAAGCGTCGTTTCGTAAGCATGGTGATCCATGATTTGAGGCATCCGCTCGCCACCCTGCAGACCATCCTCTACCTGCTGAGATCGGAAAACGATCCTGCCGAACGCGAGATGTACCTGGACACCCTGGAGAACAGAACCAGGGCGCTCGCTGGCCTCCTCGATGGATTGACCCAGTGTCATCAGATCGAAGCCGGACGCATTCCCCTCCATATCCATTCGCTGGATCTGGCCCTGCATCTGCGCGAGTGTGTCACGAATTTTACCCCCGACCTCACCGAATGCTCGGTCCAGTGCTTTTCCGAGATCGCACCCGAACTCGGAACCGCTCTGACGGACGGCGACAAACTGACGCATATCGTACTGAATCTGCTCTCCAACGCCCTCAAATTTACCCAGGAGGGTTATGTTCGACTGCGGGCCTATCCTGCCCCTCTCAACTGCTCCTGGATTCTGGAAGTGGAAGACACTGGCGTTGGCATACCCGCCCATGATCAGGAGAAGATCTTCGAAGAGTTCTACCAGGCTCCCTCGACAGATCATGTCATTCGGCAGGGTTCAGGGCTGGGCCTCTCGATCGTGAAGCGACTGTGCGATGTCCTGCAGGGCCGCATCGAGGTCCAAAGCACCCACGGTCAGGGCACCTTGTTCCGGCTGACGTTCCCCTACGAACTGGACCTCAGTCCGATCTGATCGCGGCTGCCTGACAGCGGAGTATCGCGCGCACCGGGCATCCATCGAGTCCTTCCAGACGCAGCGGCAGCGCGATCAGTTCGTAGAACCCCTCCGGCACTCCCCTCAGGTCTATCCCCTCCAGAATCGCGATACCACAGCTTCCAAGCGCGTGATGGTTCGGCAGGTCTTTGCTGTCGAGCGGATCTACCGACGGCAGATCGACACCGAGCAGAACCACGCCATGTGTGCGCAGCCATGCGGGCACGTCCGGTGCGATCACCGGGATGCGTTCGGGAAACCGCGTGTCGTCCTCCCACCCTCCGGTTCTTAACAGGAGGCGTGGAGCGGACAGCCATCGCGCCGGAATGTCCTCTCGTGTAATTGGGTGTTTGCCCTCGACATGAAGCACTGCCGCCTGCCCGACGTAAGTCTCCAGCGGCAGCTGCCCCACCGTTTTGCCCGCATCGTCGTAATGGTAAGGCGCGTCGATGTGTGTCCCGGTATGCGGGCTCATCTCGATCGTTCCGAGATTTACCGAGGCCCCTGCGTTCAATCGGCACAGCATCCCGCAGCGATAAGGCGTATCGCCCGGCCAGCCTGCCAGCGCCTCGGAGACCGGGCGGCTGATATCGTAGATGCGGTGAGAACCGGCCGTATCGGTCATGTCACAGGACCTTCCTTGCCATTCGGAGTCTCGTAGGAACGGGATTCCAGCAGCGCGCGCAGCTTCGCAATGGCGTCGTAACAGTCGAGGAAGCTTACGTAGAGGGGCGCAGGCGCCAATCGCAGGATGTCCGGCGGCCGAAAGTCGGGAACGAC
>JAYTGR010000869.1:0-1052 GCA_043733205.1 Chthonomonadaceae bacterium | reverse complement strand
CTGGGGTCATGTAGTCCGCAGGGTCTACCGCGAACGGATAGAGGCCATCGCAGTCTTCGGCGTACATGGAGATGCCCATGCCGATCTGACGCAGGTTGGAGATACAGGAGATTTCACGGGCTTTTCCTCTCGCCTTCGCGAAAACAGGAAACAGCAGTGCGGCAAGAATAGCGATAATGGCGATGACGACGAGCAGCTCTATCAGCGTGAACCCGGCAGGGGCGCGCCGACGGGCGACAGCGTGTGGGGACATAGAAATTTCCTCCGGAGTTCTTCACGGTACGAGATCCTACCGAGACGGACTGCTGTGCCGCAAAGGGCACGAAATTTAACGTATAGATGAAGGGAAGCCGGACTGCGGGGTACAATAGCGGCAGCCGCTTGATGAGTTATAATCTCATACGCAGTCCTGGCGGGACAGGTTACACCGCAGGCAGAAAGATTTTCAAATTGACGGATTGGCCCTGGAAACGTGCGCTGGTCATCGGCGCCTCGTCGGGAATCGGAGAAGAGCTGGCGCGGCAGCTGGCGCGCGGCGGATGCAGAGTGGCGCTGGCCGCAAGGCGTGCGGACGAGCTGACGCGCATCGCCGACGGCATCAACACCGAAATCGGCGCGGGAATCGCTCTGACGTTCCCTCATGATGTGCTGGAAACCGAATGTGTTCCTGCACTGTTTCAGAAGATCGCGCACGACCTTGGCGGTCTCGATCTGGTGATCTATGCGTCGGGCGTCATGCCGCTCCTGCAGCCGGACGAGTACGATTTCGGCAAAGACAGGCAGATGCTGGAAGTGAATGTGCTGGGCGCAGTGGCATGGCTCAATGAGGCGGCGCAGCGCTTTGGCCGCGCCGGAGCCGGCACGCTGATCGGTATCTCCTCGGTCGCCGGAGACAGGGGCCGGCGCGGGATGCCGGTTTATGGCGCAACCAAAGCCTTTCTCGACACGTATCTGGAAGCCCTGCGCAACCGCATCGCCCATACCGGCGCGGTCGTCGTGACAGTTAAGCCCGGCCCAGTCGCTACCTCCATGACCTCGGCCATGGATCCGAA
>JAYTGR010000868.1:0-3413 GCA_043733205.1 Chthonomonadaceae bacterium | reverse complement strand
AATCGGTTCGCCGTAACGGTCGAACCTTGACTTTCTCCACTGATCACTACGCAGCGGACAGAGAGCGGTTTCGTCAAAGGAAGCGTGTGTTCAAGGCTGGAAGCCGGGGGGTGGAGTTCAGGTTGGATCTCTCTATCGTCATCGTCAGCTACAACACCTGCAGCATGCTGCGCGACTGCCTGAACGCCCTGCCTGCAGCCACACAAGGACTGGTCATCGAGACCTTCGTGGTGGACAACAATTCGCCGGACGACAGCGCCGCGATGGTGGCCGCCGAGTTTCCCGAGGTCCATCTGACGGCCGGCAAAGAGAACTACGGCTTTACCAAAGGCAACAACATCGCCCTGCGGCAGGTCGTCGGCCGCAATGTCCTGCTGCTCAACCCCGATACGGAAGCGGCTCCCGGCTCGCTTACGCTTATGTCCCGCTATCTCGACACCCATCCCGACGTCGGCGCGGTCGGCCCGAAGCTGCTCAACACCGATGGCTCCCTTCAGCCCAGCGGCATCCCGCTGCCGAACCCCTGGCGCGATCTCCTGGCCCACACCGGCTTGTGGAGACTGAAGCCCGGCCTCTCTTCTCACCAATGGCACTATGGACGCGAAGATTTCGATAGGGAGTGGGAGACCGACAGCGTGACGGGCGCCTGCCTGATGACCCGCAAAGTGATCCTGGATCAGGTGGGACTGCTGGAAGAGGCGTTCTTCATGTTCTATGAGGAGATCGAACTGTGCTGGCGTATCCGTCGCGCGGGCTTCAAAGTCATGTTTCTGCCGGAAGCCCAGGTGGTGCATCACTGGATGGGGAGCGTCCGGCAGCAGAGCAAAGCCATGACCCGCCGCCTTTTTCAGAGCATGGCGATCTACTACCGCAAGACGATGGGCTGGCGCGGGATCATCACTTACCCGATTGTCTGGTACGGCCTCGGCAGGAACGAACTGCTGCATCTCGGCGTGGCCGTCAAACGCCGCCTCCGCGCCGCCAAACTCATCCGCTAGACCTCCCCCGACCCTTTACCACCTCCCCAACCCCTCCTTGCGAAGGGGCAAGGGCCGGGGGAGGTTTTCAATAGTCTACGGGGCGCAGATAGTAGTCGTTGATGGAGGTGGCGGAGAGCATGGCGGTGGTGGGAAGGTGGCGTTTCCAGTGGGTCGAGTCGAGCCGGCGCTTGACGAGGACGACTTCAGCCTCCGGAAAGCCCATCTCCATCAGGCGCGGGGCGGTGAAGCCGCGCAGCAGATAGAAGAGGATACGGTCGGCTTTCGGGTAGGAGATGCCGAAGTCGCTCTCGTCGGTCTGGCCGACGATCAGGTCGGCGGAGGCGGGCTTGTTGACGATGACATCCGGCACGCCAATGTAGTTGGAGATGGCCCAGACCTGGGTCTTGTAGAGATCGCCCAGCGGATTGACGGGCGGGGAGTCGTCGGCGTGCCAGGTGAAGTAGCCGAAGAGGCGTTCGGTCTTGTTGCCGGTGCCGACCGGGAGTGTGCCAAGTTTCTGGCTCTGGTCGAAGAGGATGATCATGCGGACACGGGCCATGACGTTGCCGCGTCGGCGTCCGTCGGCGTCCGGGCAGAGGTTCAGGTAGCCGTCGGCGGCGCCGGTGATCTCGATCGTCTCCATATTGATGCCTGTTGCCTCCGCGACGAGAGCGGCATGGTCCAGACTGTCCTGAGACGAGGTGCGGTAGGGCATGCGGATGCCGTAGACGTTTTTGGGCCCGAGCGCTCGGGCCAGCAGGAACGCGACGAGCGACGAATCGACGCCGCCGGAGAGTCCGACGACCGCTTTGGTGAAGCCGCGCCGCCGCACGATCTCGTCGCGCAGAAAGGCGATGAGCCACTCCGTCAGCAGGGGTTCGTTGACACGCAGATTGTCGTCGGCCTCGACCGCGACGGGGCGGGCGCGCATAACGGGTAAACGGTTCATAACAGGCATTTCTTTCTACGCGCGATGCGCATTGCGGGCGATCTGCTCCAGCTCCATCGTGATGTCTCCGAGGGCCGCTTCCAGGTCGGCGAGCAGGGGAGAGGCGGCGCGTGCGGTCGCGACGTCGTCCATCTCCACGGTCGCCTGGAGCAGACACTCGTCGAGTGCGGACCCCAGCACCAGGACATTCCCCCATGGATCGATCACCTGGGACGAGCCGGTAAAGCCCTTCCCGCCTTCGAAGCCGACCAGCCCCGCATAGACCACCCAGACATTGTGTTCGTCGGCGATACCGGGCAGCAGCACATTCCACTGGGCCACGTTGCCGACATGCGTCCCGCCGAAATCGCGCCCCGGTGAGGCGCTGATGATATAGACCACCTGCGCTCCGCGCAGCGCCGCCAGCGTGGCCGTGATGGAGTGCCAGGCATCCTCGCAGATAATGACGGCGACTGTGCCGAAGCGGGTAGTGAACGCCTCGACCGTGCGGCCGCGCGAAACGAAACGCTTCTCATCGAAGACACCGTAGGTGGGCAGGAAAAACTTACGGTGAACATGGAGAATGCCTGCGCGGGGGCTGTCCGCTGAGGAGGAGCTGGCGTCGGATGCCGTCAGCGTAGCGTAGAGCGCGCTGTTGTAGTACTTGCCTTCGCCCAGTTCGTAAAAGCCCAGGCAGATGTCCAGCGCCGCTTCGGGACGCGGGACATGTTCCCGATAGCACTGCAGCAGATCGTCGAACAGCTGAATGCGCGTGAGGGCCAGATCGCGCACTCCGCCTTCCAAAAAGTAGCCGGTCAGGACCGTCTCCGGCAGAACCAGCACCTGCGTCTCCGGCGCGTCCGCTTCTATCTGCTCGAACAGCTCACCCAGACGCTGAAGATTGCCTGCATACTCGCCTTTGCGCGGCTTTATCTGGCCGACCGCAACCTCTATTTTCACGGAGGCTTCCCTCGCTTTCTCAGGGATGCGAGGTGCAGATCGCCCTCATTTCCCACTTTCATTTTACCCGACTTTCGCTATGCCTCCTGCTCCTTTCTGCTCCGCCACAAAATGAGAATGAGATTGACTCTTATCGGCGCTTGTGTTAGGATAGAGTGGTGTATGTCTGCAGGATGCCAGACTGTAGATCTGTGTGGGAAATTCGCAGGTGAGTTCTGCTCAGGAACACCAGGATCCCAGCCACCTGTTCCATCGGAAGGAGCTACTATTTTGCAGCCTGAATACCCCCCGCCTGTCAGCTATCCTAATTACGCGCCTCCTCCCCCTCCTCCGCGCACTGGAACACCGGTTTGGGTGTGGGTGCTCGTCGGCTGCCTGGGAGTCGGGGGGTGCGTCTTTGTTCCCATTTTCGCCGCAATTCTCTTTCCTGTATTTGCACAGGCCCGCTCTCATGCCAGGGAGTCCACCTGCGTGACCAATCTGAAACAGATCGGTATTGCAACTTTAATGTATGCCCAGGACTACGACGAACGCTTACCAATGGC
>JAYTGR010000867.1:0-3417 GCA_043733205.1 Chthonomonadaceae bacterium | reverse complement strand
TTTTGTGCTTATCGGGTCGGGCTGGAACTATTTCCTGACCGCAGCCCGGACCGCATCCACGATATGTGGTGCGCTGATGCCGGCGGCATCCATCATGTCGGCAGGCTTTCCGGAAGTCGGCATGGCTTTCACGGCCAGGCGAACCACATTCGGGTGAACGCCCTCCGCACCGGCGAAGACCTCCAGTACCGCGTCTCCCAGCCCACCCTCGGGCCAGTGGTCCTCGACAACAAAGAACTTACCACCGGTTTCCGCCGCAGCCGTCTTCAGAGTCGCTGCGTCGATCGGCTTCACGGAGTAGAGATCGATCACCCGCACATGAATTCCCTCTGCCGCGAGCGTCTCGTAAGCTTTCAGCGATTCGTGCAGGGTGATACCCGCCGCCACCAGGGTCGCGACATCACTGTCCGATCGTTTGAGAACCTTGCTGCCGCCAATCGGGAAGCTCTCTTCGGGACCGTACAGGACCGGCGTCTTTTCACGGGTCGTGCGCATGTAGTTGATGCCCTTACGAGTCGCCATCTGCGCAACGAGGTGGCCGGTGGTGGTAGCGCACGAGGGGTAGAGAACGGAACTGCCATGCACCGCGCGTATCATCGAAAGATCTTCCAGAGCCATCTGAGAAGCGCCGTCCTCCCCGATCGAGACCCCTGCGTGTGAACCGACGAGATTGATGTTGGCCTGTGAGATCGCGGCCATGCGGATCTGATCGAAGGCGCGGGCGAAAAACGCCGCGAATGTCGAACAGAACGGCGTCTTTTGCAGCGCCTGCAGTCCGACGGCCGCGCTGACCAGCTGCTGCTCCGCGATAAAGACCTCGATGAAGCGCTCCGGGAACACCTTCTTAAACTTGTCTGCGAAGGTGGAGTTGCTCACCTCGCCGTCCAGCACGATGACGCTGGGCCGCGCGTGACCGAGCGCGACGAGCGCATCCCCGTAAGCCTCCCGGGTCGCCACTTTCGAACCCCGCTCGTAGGCGGGCGGCACGAACGCGCCGCTCTCTCCGAGGACTGCCGGAACGCCCTCCCGCATAGGCTGCGGGTCGATCCGCATATCGCATTTCGGATTGCCGAGTTCAGCCAGCGCCTTTTCGGCGTCCGCCGGCGGCAGCGCCTTGCCGTGCCAGCCCTCATGATCCGCCAGGAAGGAGACGCCCGCCCCTTTCTTGGTCCTGGCGACGATGCAGACCGGCTTGTCCGAGGCCAGGGCTTCGGCATAGGCTGCGTTCACGGCCTCGACATCCTGCCCATCGATCTCGATGGCATGCCAGCCGAAGGCGCGCGCACGGGCGGCATACACCTCTCCATGCCATTCCAGCATCGTAGGGCCGCGCTGACCGAGGCGGTTCATGTCGATGATGGCGATCAGATTGTTCAGGTTATAGTGGCCGCCCAGTTCGAACGCCTCGTAGACGCTGCCCTCGGCCATTTCGCTGTCTCCCAGCAGAACCCAGACCTTGTAGGGCAGCTTGTCGAAATATTTGCCGCTGTAAGCCATACCGACTCCGGTCGGCAGTCCCTGCCCCAGTGAGCCAGTCGCGACATCGACCCAGGGCAGAATCGGGGTCGGATGGCCTTCGATACGGCTGCCGTACTGCCGCAGCGTGAGCATCTCGGCATCTGTGATCGCGCCTGCAGCCTTGTAGACGGCATAGAGCAGCGGAGCGGCATGGCCCTTGGAAAAGATCAGGCGGTCGTTGCGGAGATTGTGCGGATCGTTGAAATCGTAGCGCAGATACTCTGCCAGCAGGACCGACAACAGGTCGGCAGCGGACATACTGGAGGTAGGGTGTCCCGACCCGGCTGCGGTCGTGGAGCGAATGCTGTCGGCGCGGAGCTGCGTGGCGAGGTCTTTCCAGACCTGGGGCGAATGAACCATGATACGAAATCTCCTCTATTCTAACTCGCCGGAATCGGCGGCGGTTACCGGCGTGTGGTGTCCACAGGGTAAAACGGATGGTCTTTCCGGCATCTCGATGCCCCATCGGACACGTCCGCATTGTAGCAGAAAGCCGCCGCAATTTCAACACACCCTGCTTCGCTAAGGAGACGCGCGAAAATAACTGATTCATGATCGTCCCGTCATCCAACATGAAAAGTGAAGCGGTAATTGTTGGGCCTGTCCTAAGTACCGCTCCCACGAATAGGGGGTCGGAAATTATGCCGCCATTCGTAACGGCTCCGAAGACGGTTCTGCCTTCTGGCACCTGGCCAGGATCCTGTCGAAAGACTTGCTTGCCGGTATGCATCCGCACATTATCTAAAACGACCCGGATCACCCGGATGCTCGGGGAGATCTGCTTCTCTAACTGGTTCAAGAAGGCGATCAACTCGATCTGACGCTTACGCTCGGCCAGACAGCCATACACCGCACCCGTGCGCGCCTGGAAAAAGCCTTGACGGAATGGATGCCGAATGCTATCATAATGCTATCAACCCAGGTAAGGAGATCCAACCATGGCTCAGGTTCTGATTCGCGATGTGACGCCCGAGGTCGTAGACAAACTCAAAGCCCGTGCCCAGCGCAATCGCCGTTCCCTCGAAGCCGAACTGCGCATCATCTGTGAGCAGGCGGCGCAGGAGACCACGGTCGATATGCGCGCTGAAGTGGAGCGGGTGCGGACACTCTTTACAGGCCGACATTTTGAAGACAGCACCGAGCTGGTGCGTGAGGACCGGGACCGATGAGCCGCTACGTGGTCGATGCGAGCGTAGCGATAAAATGGTATCTGCCGGAAATTCATGCCGCCGCCGCCCAGCGCCTGCTGACGGATCTGGAGGCGTTGTTTGTGCCTGACCTGATTTTCCCGGAAGTGGGCAATATCCTGTGGAAGCGGGTGCGCTCCGGACAGATCCTGGAGAAGGAGGCCGAGGCGGTACTGCAGTCGCTGGGTGTCCTGCCCTTGACGGTGTCTCCCTCCTGGCCGCTCGTTCTGCCCGCACTCACCATTGCCTGTCAGACGCAGCGGACCGTTTACGACAGCCTGTACCTGGCGCTGGCGGTACGGGAACGAGCAGTGATGGTGACGGCGGATGAGAAGTTCGCCAATGCACTCAAGGGTACGCCGCTGGCCCCTTACGTCTTGTGGGTGGAGGACATTCCCTGATGGATCTGCTGGAGAAGAACAGGAAGCCGGACAGGCAGGACGCTCCTGTGCACGAGATGCAGGCGAAATCCTTGACCGTGGCGCCGCAGCGCGAACCGGTGCGCTTCGCCGCGCTGACCGATGCCGACTATAGTGACCCCTTTTGTCAAGACAGTTTTTTGCCTTGCTTAAGGTGGATGACCGGTCGGGTTGCACCGGCTTTTCAGTCGGCCTGAATCGCGCGGGTATGGCGCACACTACTTTTTTTAGGTTTGGGAGAGGATAATTTGTTCATGCGAAAGATTTCGCAAAATGGGCCGAATTCCCTCTTG
>JAYTGR010000866.1:0-1058 GCA_043733205.1 Chthonomonadaceae bacterium | reverse complement strand
GCCCCGCCCGCTGGCCCCAGGACATACCCGCCCTGTCCGCCTTGGATACCTCCTTCGTCACCGACATGGTTTACCGTGTTGCCCAAGATGGGCTGTCCTTCCGCCTGCTAGAAGAAAACGCAACGCCGCCGCTGCAAAAGCAGTACCCGTTCGCACCAGCAGACCCCGAGGAGCGGGCGAACTGGGACCACGCCGTCGTCGCCGAAGTTGAAGAGCGACTGGTCGGCTTCGCGGCTGCCCAGTATGTGGCGTGGAACCGACGGGCGGTGATCTGGCACCTGTATGTGGCTCCCGACTATCGCGGTCGCGGCGTAGGGACTCGGCTGCTGGACTCGCTGGATACCTTCGCCCGAGACGCAGGAGCGCGCTGTTTGTAGCTGGAGACGCAGAACGTCAATGCTTCTGCCGTGCGCTTCTACCTCGGCGCGGGCTTCGCGCTCTGCGGTTTGGACACGAGCCTGTACGATCCTGATGGCGCTGCGGGTGGGGAGGTGGCCCTGTTCTTTGCTCGTCGAGTTCCTGGAGGCGCGGATCACGCCACAGAACAACATACGCCACAGCCTGCTGGGTATTGACATCCTATGGCTGCTTGTGCCATCATCTCTTCGTACCATGACGACGAGAAACTCCAATCTGCTTCCTCTCCTGACGCGCCGCTGCATTTCTTCGTGCGGCGTAGTTGTCATGTTACGCCTGGCCTACGGCCAGGGCTTGTTCTCCTAAACCCGTTCCTGCTCCCGATCCAAGCATGACGCCCGCCTCTGGGTGTACGCGCCGCCACGCCCCCATCTCGGGGCTGCGGCTGACCTTGCTTGGATGTCCCATCCCCCGACACGCGCACTCACGCTGCTTTTCTCGGCGTCGCCGCGCGTCTCATGCGACTGCAGGAACGAACTCATGAAACAAGCCTCGACAAAACAAGCCTCGACAAAACAAGCCTCGACAAAACAAGCCTCGACTGTGCATCTGCTCCTGGACAGAGAGCAGCGCTACCTGAGCCTGATCTACCTCTTCCTGGACGGTCACATAGCCGCCACCGCCTTCCGACACCGCTTCCT
>JAYTGR010000865.1:0-9279 GCA_043733205.1 Chthonomonadaceae bacterium | reverse complement strand
GCAGTGCGGGCTGGGCGCCTACTCCGTCGCCGTACTACACATCGTGGCGCACTCACTGTATAAAGCGCACGCTTTTCTCTCCTCCGGCAGCGTTGTGGCGATCTCCAAATCTTCCTGGACGCCCGGTGAACGGCCTGCCGCGCATCTCGGAGTGTTCGTAGCTTCACTGCTTGTGGCCGCGCTGTTTACCGCTGCAACGCCCCTCCTGTCCGGCGTCTCCGCGTTGGCGGAGCCGGGCGCGCTCCTGCTCGACGCCGTTTTCCTGATGTCTCTTACCTACCTGCTGTGGAGCCTGTGGGGCCGATCGCTGACGCCGCGCCTCATCGCCGCCGGTCTGCTGCTTGCCAGTGCCGTCAGCACAGGATACTTTGCCTTGCATCTCGCCTGCAAAGCTCTCCTCGCCTCCGCCCTGCCGCACGGCGCCGTCTACTCTTCAGCAGGCCAACCCGCGCTGCTCGTGGTGCTGGTGCTGCTCTTTAGTGCGTTGCTGGTGTTGCAATCGCAGTTGCCGCAGTGGACATCGCGTCCCTGGTGCCGCGCACTTTACGTTCACGCCCGCAACGGCTTCTATATCAATACGCTGGCGAACCGTGCCATGCAGGCCATCTGGCCCGCGCAATGAACCGCAGAGTTCAAATGAAACGCTCGCAACGCTCTCCCGTGACGCTCGACCCAAAAGGAGCCGCCCCCTGCCATGTTGGACAATCTCACCTACGATGCGCATCAGACACAACGCGCCACTTCGCCCGTCGAAGAGGCGCCGATGCAGCAGGATGTCGCCGCACAGATCACGGAAGCCTGCACGCGTATCGCGCCGCTGTGGCCCCTGAAGGACTTTGTCGCGGTCAATCCCTTTGTCGGGCTCTCCGCAACGACCTTTGTGGATGCCTGCGCTCTCATGCGCCGCGTGACGCATGGGGAGCTGGCTATGCCATCCGCATACTACCAAGAACGTCTTGACCAGGGCCTGCTCCTAGATGCCGACCTGCAAAGCGCGCTGGATCAGGCGCAACAGAGCCTGCCCGTCGAATATGCGCTGGTTGTAGAGCGCTGGACGGTACAGACGCTGAGAGCCGCGCTGAAAGATCGGTTGCGGAATCCAGACGAGGAAATAGCGGCGGACACGGTGTATACGGTCGCTGACCTGATAGACCGACAGACGCCCCTCCTGCGCCCAACGCAAAGTTTGTTTGGGTGGCAGGCGTTCATTGTGGACGAGATCTCCAAATGGTGCTCCGCCTATTACGATGAGGGGCAGGCGTCCTGGCGCATGCCCGGGCGCGACGAGCCGCTGTTTACCGCCTGGAAACAGGTCGCCCTGCGGGATGCCAACCCGGAGATGAGTGGGCTCCCCGGGTTTCGCGCCTTCGTCTCCGGGCTGCCGGACGACGCCGATGTCGTTATCGAGGCCGCGCTCCACGAGTTGCAGGTCACGCCTGACCATACAACCGACTTTCTGCATCGCGAGCTGATGTCGATTGCCGGGTGGAGCGGCTACGTGCAGTATCGGGTACGCGCCAACGGAATGAACGACATCGGCGATGATTCGTTGCGACAGCTGCTGGCGATTCGGCTCGCCTACGATGTCGCCCTGTATCGACGGCACGACGCCCCGGAATTTCGACGTCGCTGGGTGGAGTGCACCGTTTTGCCGTCACAAGAAGGCTTGCCTGCACACCTGCCCATTCTACTGACGAACTATCTATGGCAACTGGCGGCGGAGACCGCCTATCAGCGGAAACTGCTGGCGGACCTCGCCACCGTACGCCCGGCTGCGGTGACCACCTCATTTCGGCCGGCAGTACAGGCTGTATTCTGCATCGATGTGCGCTCCGAACCGTTCCGCTGTGCGTTCGAAGCGCAATCGCCGGAAGTCGAAACGCTGGGCTTCGCCGGTTTCTTCGGCTTCCCGCTGGAATACGTTCCTTTCGGCCAGGAAAAAGGCCGCGCCCAGTGCCCGGTCCTCCTGAAACCCGGATTTCGCATCCGGGAAACCCTGAACGGCGCCACTCCAGAGCGGGAGCAGAGCGCTCTGCAGACAAGGTTCTTCTCGCAGCGGCTGGGGCACGCCTGGAACGCTTTCAAGACGTCGGCGGTCTCCTGCTTCTCCTTTGTCGAGACGGCGGGGCTGCTCTCCGGCGTCAAGCTGGTCAAGGAGACGCTGGGACTGCACCCTGACGAGAGGACGCCCGATGCCCTGGCTCCCTCTGTGCAACGCGAGGCCATTCAAGGCGCCGCATCCGCGCAGGTCAGTGGGATGAGTCTGAGCGAGCAGATCGCTGTGGCGGCCAATGCGCTGCAAAAAATGAGCCTGACCACGAACTTTGCGCGGCTGGTGGTTTTCTGCGGACACGGCAGCCATACGGCCAACAACCCCTATGGCGCTGCCCTGGACTGCGGGGCTTGCGGCGGACATAGCGGTGAGGCCAACGCGCGTGTGGCCGCCATCGTGCTGAACAGCCCACCGGTGCGTGAGGGTCTTCGCGAACTCGGCATCTCGATTCCTGAAGACACGGTGTTTTTTGCCGGACTGCACAACACCACGACCGATGCGGTAAAACTGTTCGACATCGCTGCAGCGCCGAACACACACCGCGAAGAGGTTCAACGGCTGCAAAATTGGCTGACAGCAGCCTCTCATCAGGCACGTCTGCAGCGCGCCGGTTCGCTGGGATATGGCGACCTGTCGGCTGCCGAAGTCGAGCGGCGCGTGCTTGCCCGCAGCCACGATTGGGCGCAGACCCGGCCCGAATGGGGCCTTGCCGGCAACGCCGCCTTCATCGCCGCGCCGCGTGCGCGTACCCAGGGTCTGGATCTTGGCGGCCGGGTCTTTCTGCACAGCTATGACCATCATACCGATGGGGACGGATCGGTGCTGGAACTGATCATGTCGGCGCCGGTGGTGGTGGCCAGCTGGATCAACCTTCAATACTTTGCCTCCACAGTGAACAACCAGCACTTCGGCAGCGGCAACAAGACCATTCACAACGTGGTGGGAACCCTGGGCATCTGGCAGGGCAACAGCGGCGATCTGCAGGTCGGTTTGCCGCTGCAATCGGTGCACGACGGCCAAAACTGGCGACACGAGCCTCTGCGCCTGAGCGTCGTGATCGAAGCGCCGCGCTCCGCACTGAACAGGGTGATCGCCATGAACCAGGGGGTACGCGAGCTGCTGGAGAATGGCTGGGTGCATCTGTTCGCCATGGAGGAGGAAGGCAAGCGCGTCGTCCGCTACTGCGGCGATCATCACTGGAGAAGCTTGGACGACCGCATCCCGTTTACAAAGGGCGGTTGAAATGCCGAAGATCCACCGAGGCAGTACCTGCGAGGCGAAACCTGTTAACGCACTGTCTCAGATTCGATAGAGGATCAAACTTGGCGTCTGCGGGCAGGTTCGCCAGATCCAGCAGTGTTTCGCAGGTTTTGGTGACCTTGATGAGATCGCGCTTGGGTTTCTTCTGCCAGAGGGTTGGCAGTCGGCACTGGGCCTCGATGGAGTGATCGACGGCAGGCTTGTTGGGGTACAACAACGATTCCTTCATTTTGGGGCCATAAGGATTTCATGCGCCGGTCCACAGGTCGTAGACAAGTTCCGGCGGAACCGTCTCCATGTCGAGAGGAAAGTGTCCGAACAGATTGATATGCGGACGCAGATATGGGCTTAACGATGCCACCTCCTCGGCACCCAGCGGATACCTCTCGTTCTGGAGGGTATGCAACACCTGGCTGAGCGAAAAGACGTTGTGGAAGATGACGCAGTTAGCCACCAGATGGTTGTACTTTATGATCTTCCTCTGCTCGTCGCGGTCATTGCTCAAGATCGTTCCGTCGCCACCAAATGCTGCCCACTGCGCAAACCCGTTGAACGACTCGCTCTTGTTGGTCGCCGCCTGGATCAGCGACCGTAACTCCGCGCTGTCCAGATACTTGAGCAGGAACTCCGTCCGGAGCACGCAGCCCAGTTCCCGAAATGCCTGGTACAGCCGGTTCTTCTTGCTGTAGGTGCCCAGCTTGCGCAAGAGCGTCGAAGGTGTGATCCGTCCCGCTTTAATTGAGAGCGCCACGCGCAGCATATCGGGCAGATGAGTCTTGATCAGGTCCCAGTCGATGGTGTCCGAGAAGAGCGAACCGATATGGGTGAAGGTCATCTTTCTATCGGGACGATACAGTTTCAAGTCCTTCCAGTGGCGTATGCGCGGCATCAGGGTGATCCCCAGCAGTGCCCCCAGCCCAAAGACCGGCGTGCTCTGAGCCTGCGTATCCCCGTGGATGGTGTCGGGCTGAATGTCAGAGAGGTTATTGAGGAGACCGTCAAGCAGGCAGATGGCTTCCCAGACCCCGCAGGGAATGAAATTGGCGAAGAGCGCGATGTAGGTGTCGGAGACATGGTAGTATCCTATCCCTCCATAGCCGCCATACCGGATGTGACGCTCCGCCAGCAGGTTCTGTTCGTAGAGATCCCACTGCGTACCATCCACCGAGGCGCTCTTGCCCGTTCCCCAGCGCCGGGGCAGCGCGAACTTGTGGTAGGCGTTTATGACCTCACGAATGGCTTTGTCGAGAGCCTCCTCGCTGATATGCCGCCAGTGGACCCACGAGAGTTGGCGCGGATCGATGTTGCCCAGTGATCGCACCGCTTGCACCGGTCCGAGATGGCAGCCAAAGCAAAACACCGTGGCCAGATAGCGCGAGACAGGATCCTCCAGCTTGGCATCGTGTCCAGAGAGCGGACCGAAGAAGCGGCTCCAGTTCAGCCAGTATTGGGTATCGCGCAGGATATTGAGCAGATGGATCTGCTCCAGGCGCTCGGCAATCTCGATCTCCAGTGCGCGTAGTCCAGGGAGAATAGGCGCTTTCTCGGGCCGTCGAAGAACGGGCTCTCCGTTCTCAATGCGCAGGGCGGCATTCTCAGGGAACGCGCGGTCGGTCGCCTCGGCGGCCTGGGTGAGGCGCGCTTTCATCCGGGCGACAAAGCCGTCAGCGTCAATGGGCAGCCCTACCATTTCGCCATAGGCGACGACATCGCGGTTGTGCTGCTGCGTGACCAGGCGCCACCAGGCTTCCGACATCCAGGAGAGGTCCAGACCAGGCGTCCTTTCCTCAGTGAGCTTCGGAAAGGGGACCCACTCTCCGGTTTTGGGCTCGTTCTCCCGCAGAAAGCGCAGCGCCTGCACGAACGCAGTGGCTTGGGTCATTGCCTTGACCTCCAGAGCCTGCAACAGCCGAAACAGCGTCGCGCGATGGCTCTTGAAGAAGCGCCAGAGGAAGGGATAGTAGTTGTCGCCTGCATGGGCCATGTGCTCTTCGCAGCGCTGAAGGACCGCGTCGCCTTTATCCGGAAGCAACACATCCATGGCGGCGATCTTCTCCAGGGCGTTTCCGTCGCTCCGATAGGCGGTGACCAGGCTCTGCAGGGTCTGGACCAGTTCATCCGCGCGTTGCTGGTTGCGCAGATGGTATTCGGCCAGCGCGTCTTTGCCTTTCTGGTGAAGGGAGGACAGGCGCTTTATGAGCATCTCCGCCAGGTCATCCAGAACGCGGGCCGACTGCACTCGCAACAGTGATGCCGCCAGCGTCCGGCGTTTACGCAGTTCCATCTCCAACATGCGGGCGGCGTCAAGGGTGCGGGCTTCGGCAGCGAAGTGTTTGACCTTGACATCCGGAATGCCTTCGAGCGCCTTCGCGCCGATCCGGTACTGTGCCAGCCAGATCTGCCGATCCAGCCAGAGTTTGAGATGCGTGAGGGTGGGACTGCCTGGCTCCTGTTTGAGGGTGTTCCAGGGAGTAAAGCGGGTGTCAGGTTCGGCAACGAAGAGAGCATCGATGCAGGCTTGCTCTTCCGGAGTGAGTGTTGCCTCCATATGGCGGTAGAAGTCGCGATACAGGACGGCGCGGATATGGCGGGCGGCGCGCACCAGAGTGTCGAAGGCAGGCAGTTCGTACTTCTTACGGACCAGCTCCTCGATGGAGACCTCGATGGAGACATTGATCAGGTCCGCCAGATCCTCTTTCGTCCGGGCTGCTTCTCTCATGGCCAGCAGCATCGCATGGCGCGCTGCCCGACCGAATATCTGAATGTGAAGCGCCTGTCGAATGATCTGCAGATGTCGTTTACGTGTTCCGGAGAGATCGTATCCTGCCAGTTCAGGAAGAGCGGCCTGTGTCTGGGTAAGGATCGTGATGTGTTCGACGATGGCAGGAGGCAACTGGCTGAGAAGAGGAAAGTATCCCAACCGTTGGAAGGTCTTGAGCAGAATGAGAAAGCTGAGGTGCGAACCTTCCCCACGGGTGCTTTGCTCGGCCAGTGCCAGCTCGTTGGGTGTCGGGGTATAGATGGATGCCACATCGCGAGCGGAGACGACGCTCTTCAACCGCGGATAGGCGGTTTCTTGAATAGTAGGCAAGGAATTCGACCTCTTCGGCGGGAATAGAGAACCCAGAAAGTATGGCCGTAAACTCTAGCTTTTAGCCACGTTCAGAATTGCCGCTTTTTGAGAGTGGAAAAGTGGCGATTTCGGGGTGGGTTTTCGGCCAGGGGGTAAATGCCATGCGCGTCGGTCTCTATGCGCGTGTTTCCACTCACGACCAGCAGACCTTGCCTCTGCAGATGCAGGCCATGCAAGCCTATGTGAAGGCACGCGGTTGGCAAGCCACCATGCAGGTTCAGGACATCAGTTCCGGCACGGTCGCTCGTCCGCAACGCGAGGCAATGCTGAAAGCAGCTCGCCGCCGTGAACTGGATCTCATTCTGGTATGGCGCCTAGACCGATGGGGAAGGTCAATGGCAGACCTGATGACGAGCTTGCAGGAGTTAAGCGCCCTGGGTGTGGGTTTCGTATCGCTAACGGAGGCATTGGATCTGACGACGCCAATGGGACGGGCCATGGTGGGAATGCTGGCGGTGTTTGCCGAATTCGAGCGCGATGTTCTACGAGAGCGGGTGAAGGCCGGGATTGCCCAGGCCCGCAAAGAGGGCAAGCCGCATGGACGCCCTTCCACGATAGCCCACCATAAAGGTCGCATTCAGGTACTGTATGCTCAGGGAATTAGTAAATCGCAGATTGCGCGGGAATTGGGTATCGCCCGAACCTCTGTGCGCAGATTGTTGAGCGACGCATGATGGGTAGCGGTAAGAATACGTGTAAGATCCACACAGTTTTAGAACGCCTTTCGCAGCCTGTTGGACAGAATCGTCCGGATCGGTCAATTTAGGGGAGTGCTGTTGAGTCCCCAGTATCACCTGATAGATCTGAGATCTGCCAGGAGGAGCGAAGTATAGCCGTCCCAGTAGTTAATCCGAATCTGCTTTCCATCCGGGGAAAACTGCGCTTCGGAGATACGGCGAGGGCTGTTCGGCAGGGTCAGCAGCTCCCGGCCGGTATCGGCATCGAAGATCTGGAAGTCGCTGTAATCCCTGGCGGAAGAGTCCCGATCGGAGGCGCCAATAAAGACCCGTCTGGTATCCGGGGAGAAGGCGATTCCACGGCTGTAACCGGAGTTGATCGGCAGTGTGCGGATCTCCTGCCCGGTCTTCAGGTTCCAGAGCCGGAGCGTGTAGGGATAGAAGCTGACCGCGCGGCTGCCGTCTTCAGAGAGGGTGATCCATTCGGAAAGCCCTGCCGGCATCGAGCCGATCTGTCGGCCGGTGGCGCTCTCCCAGACTCGCATGGTTTTATCCGCCGATTCCGTCGCCAGGTGACTGCCCTCGGGAAAGTAGCGGATGGAGGTGAGCGCTGCAGTGTGCCCTTTGAGGGTCAGGCGCTCCTGCCCGGTCCGACTGTTCCAGATCTTCGCCGTGCCGTCCGCGCTGGCGGTTGCGATCCACTGGCTGCTGGAGAGAAAGGTCAGGGAGGTGACGATCCCGGTGTGGCCTTTCAGGGTCTGCAGCGGTTTGCCGGTCGCGGTTTCCCAGATCCGTGCGGTTCCGTCCTGATCCGAAGTTGCGATCAGGGCGCTGTCCGGCGAGAAGGCGATCGCCAGAATCGGACCATGCCCTATCAGGCTATACAGCTTTTTGCCCCGGGGAATGTCCCAGACATCCGCGCTGTCTTGCCGCGCCGACGCCACGTACTTTCCATCCTGGGAGATGACGCGCAGTCCGGCCCCTCGACCGAACATCACGATCTGGACCTCACCGCTGCCCGGCTTCGGTCTGGGAGGGGCCGGCTTCTGCTGCGGGAGCGCCCCATCGTCCGTCTCCACATCCCAAAGACGTGCGGTGCCGTCGCGGGAGCCGGTGAGGAGCTGCCTGCCGTTCGGGCTGAACGCCAGCGCCTCCACGCTGCCGGTATGGCCTCGGATGATCTGCAGCTCCTTCCCTGTGGCCGCATTCCACACCCGCGCCGTGCCGTCGCTGCTCGCCGTGGCGATATACCTGCCGTCCGGCGAGAAGCACGCCTTCCAGACTTCGCCCATATGTCCGGTCAGGGTGAGCCGCTCTCGCCCCGTCTCCACATCCCAGACCTTCGCAGTCCCATCCCGGCAGGCCGTCACCAGCTTTGTGCTGTCCGGGGAAAAGGCCATGCCATCCACTGCCAAGGTGTGGGCGGACGTGGCGCAAAGCTCTTTGCCCGTATCGGCGTCCCAGATATGCGCCTTATGATCGTCGTTGGAGTGGGCGAAGCGTTTGCCGTTGGGCGCCATGGCGACGCTGTACAATTGATCGTACTGCTTTGCAGGATTGGTAAGCAGGTCTTTGCCGGTCGCCAGGTCGCAGATCGCGCCCCAGGTTCCCCGATCACTCATCAGCATTCGTTTGCCGTCTGCTAAGAAGGCGGCGCGGGTTCCGCTGTTAAGCCCGAAGAGGGTTTGCAGCGCCGACCCCGTCTTTGCGTCCCGGACGATCGTGGTGGATTCGCTGTCGCAGGAGAGTATTCGGGCTCCATCGGGGGTGAAGGCGAGGGTCATGATCCATCCGGGCCGACCTTTGACCGGCTTCTCCGCTTCGGCCCATAGCTCCCGCCCGGTAGCGGCTTCGCAGAGGATGACCATTCCGTCCCCGTCTCCCAGCGCGATCCGGCTTCCATCCGGAGAGAAGGCAAAGGCAGAGGCAGGATGCTCCATCCGCTTCACTTCATGGTGGCAAAGCCGGTTCCAGTAGCCCCATTCAAATCCCCGGAAGCGGCTGTTTCGGGTATCTTCCAGCAGTTCCAGCGCCCGCGCCGTATGGTTTCCCTCCCACTCCCGCTGGATCAGGTTCATGCAGACGGTATAGTAGGCGCGTTCCGCGACGGCCGATGGCGTCTCCTTTGCATCGGCTCCTGCGGGCGGTGGAGAGGG
>JAYTGR010000864.1:0-1059 GCA_043733205.1 Chthonomonadaceae bacterium | reverse complement strand
GCCTGCTCAAGGACTCGAAGCGCCCTGCATTCGCGACAACTTTCGAGCCGGTCACGGAACATTCCCGTCAGCAGTGGCTTATCAAAGGACTGCACCTGATCGAGGTTCGCGACGACGGCGCAGGGCAGACCCATTTCCTTTGGCGACTGCTGGACCAACTCGCCACCAGCGCTTCCGGCGGCGAGCGTCTATTCCTGGCTGAGGGTGCACGCCAGTCGGAGCCGGCACGCGGCCCGGTGTGTGACCTGAGGCAGGCACTGATCGTCGGCGTCAGCGACCAAGTCAAGCGCATACACCGCAGCCGCCGAGGCCTCTCGCTTACCGAAGTGCGCCAGACAGCGCGGGTACTTTCGTTCCTGACGGAGCAAGGCTGGCGGCCCCAGCAGGTGACACTCCCGATGCTGTGGTGGCGGCTTGCAGAGCGCCTCGAGGAGTGGGCCCTCGCCCAGAAGAGCGGCGCCGGGCTCATACCTGCGGAGGCGGAGGAACTCAGCAAGGAGGCCCGCGAAATGCTGGCGAGCGCGCTACGCCACGCGGAGAGGTTGTCACGGATCAGAAAGATGCGCGCCCAGAAGGAGTTTCTGGCCGAGGATGCAAAAGGTGGTCAGGCGTTCCAACAGCGGCGGGTGGTGGCTTCGGATCGAGATGCCGAAGATGCGGAAGAAGACTGAAGCTCTGGAAAACTGAACAAGTCACTTCGATCTTCCGTCGGCTTGAGATGCGGAGATCGCATCAATGCTTCCCAACGACGTTGCGCTTTGGACTGAGTTTCTGGCGAAAGCAGCGCAGGGTGAGCGGCAGCAACGGGTGGAGACGAGCAGGTATCTGCTGGAGCGGGAACCAGCGCATTTCACTGAGCTCGTGGTTATGGCAGCTCGGCCAGTTTATCAGGGACTGGTTCTGGCGGAGCAGGTAGGTGTTCCAAAGAAAGAATGGCACGAAGCGGATTCGGATTTCCGGCAGTTCCTGCAGCGTCTCCGGCCCCCAATCCACTACAGCCAGATGGGTAACGAGAGGTTCGTTTTTCAGTTCCTGCTCCACTTCCCGCAGTGTTGCTTC
>JAYTGR010000863.1:0-1061 GCA_043733205.1 Chthonomonadaceae bacterium | reverse complement strand
ATGCATTGAGTCCGCGAAGGCGGACTTCCCGTATCAGAACGGCAATTCATTGCCGGAGAAAGGCCAAAGCAACGGAGCCCTGAACAGGTTTCATAATCAGGAGTCACCCCCAACGACGACTGTAACCGCAGTCATCAATAATCGTCAGGGCTGCGGGTCGCCGGGCCAGACTTTATGAATGCACTCGGCGAAGTAGCTGGGTTCATTGCGTGCGGTATTCACGAGTTCCGTTTTGATGACCGATTCGGCATGGACCGTCGGCAGCAGCGAAGCTCCGTAGACGAGAAACAGCATGGCGGCTCCGGGAATGGCGGCTCCGCGCAGTCCGCGCCCCAGCCCAGTCGCCAGAGGCACACGCTGGAACAGGGTGATCGCCGCGATCAAACCGACGAACAGCACCGGCACAAGCACACTCAGGCCGAAGGTGAGGAGCTGTATGCCTAATGCGTCGTTCTGTCCATCCATTCTGTTCTCCGACATATTAGAGAACATTTTTTGGATTTCGACGAAGGGCGCCATGCCGACATGAGCTGCATTCCACTGCCAGAGGCCAATGCCGCCGAGCACCAGCAGGGCGTAAGCGGATCGCCACGCTAACAGAGTCCGCTTCGGCCGCATCGTGCCTGCCAGAGATGCTGCCGCCCCCAGTGCCAGCAGAACCAGAGCGCTGGAAAGCAGAACGATATTGGCAAGCCAGGAGAAACCGATGTGCGAGAAATCCCGACCGTTGAGGACGCAGTTCTTGAGGCCCTCTGCCCCGATCGCTCTGGCCTGCTCTCCGGCAGCGATCTCCGTTTTTGCCCAGACGGCTTCCTCCGGATGTCCGATACTTTCCAGATAGGTGTAGTAACTCTGCAGACGCTTTGCGCGCAGCTGTTCCGCTTCTTCGCCTGTGTTATGGCTGGAACTCAGCGTAGCATGATTTTGGATGCCGCCAGGGCTGGCCGTTCCGATGTTGGTGATCGCGATTCCGACCAGCGTCGTGATGTAACAGTTTCCCTGGGAACGCATCAGGCCCCCGCAGCGCATCAGGGCATGGCGCACCGCGAGCGCCTCTTCGG
>JAYTGR010000862.1:0-3430 GCA_043733205.1 Chthonomonadaceae bacterium | reverse complement strand
TGCATTGTGCAAGTTCTGCTCGACATACATATGTAACGGAGCGCCCTCCACCCACTCCATCTTAACCACGGGATACCATTGTCCTCGTACACGGATGCCTTGTGCCAAGTAAGCGAACTCGACGAGAGATGGCAAAGACAGACCTTCCAAGTGGCGACTGACGAGATCATAGCGTCTCTGTTGATCGCCGACATTTCGCAGCAGGCATCTCACAGCGATACGCAGGGAACCACAATGTATTTCGTATACGCTGTTGAAGTTTCCCGAGGCTACGCGTGGAAGGCCAAGACGGTTTACAGATGCCACACCCTGACGCAGTTCTGAATCTACGAAAGCCGTCGCTGGATTTTGAACACTATCCTGATAATCCGAGGGGGACGGCAGCATGTAAATGTTTCCTTGTCAAGACAAAAGTTCATCTTCGCTGTCTTCACGTGTACTTTCTAAAACTTGTGGAACAGCCGTCGTTCCATTTCCTGCAGAAACACAATCGGTTTCATTATAGCACGATGCAGCGGGTACACCCGCGAGGATTTCTCCTCCTTTGACTAGGCGCTTTTCACCTTGTCTACTCAACAGGTTCGACTGCTTTACGAGACGTGGAAAGTCTGTAGGCATCGCACTTCGTGATTTTCTACGGTATCGGAGAGAGTATAATAGAACAAGAGGAGAGATCAGACGATGACCGAGCCGCCGACCGCGTTGACAACTGAAGATACCGATCCTGCGGAACTGCATCCGCTGCTGCGCGGGCTGAATCCGGTGCAGCAGGAGGCGGTGCTGCACGGGGAGGGGCCGCTGCTGCTGTTTGCGGGAGCGGGAAGCGGGAAGACACGCGTACTGACGCATCGGGTCGCCTATCTGATCTCGGAGCGCAGTGTGTCGCCTTACAACATTATGGCCGTCACGTTCACCAACAAGGCAGCGAAGGAGATGAAGGAGCGCATCGGCAGGATCCTCAACGACGAGGGCAAGTCACGGCACCTCACGGTCGGGACTTTTCACGCGACCTGCGCCCGGCTGCTACGCGAACATGGCGAGAAGATCGGACTGCGGCGCGACTTTCTGGTGTTCGACGACAGCGACCAGCTCACTCTCATGCGCGACTGCCTGAAGCAGCTGCAGATCGACGACAAACAGTTTACGCCCCGCTCCATCCTCTCCCGCATCAGCAATGCGAAGGAGAAGCTGATCACGCCGGAGACGTGGCGCGAACATTTCAAGGGCTTCATTGAGGACATCTGCGGCAAGATCTATCCGCTCTATCAGGACAAACTGGAGCAGAACAACGCCCTCGATTTCGATGATCTGCTGGTGGAGACCGTGCGGCTGTTCGAGGAGAGTCCGGCGACGCTGGAACGCCTGCAGGACCGGTATCGCTATATCCTGGTGGACGAGTATCAGGACGTCAACTATGTGCAGTATATGTTCCTCAAGCAGCTGGCAGTGAAGCGGCGCAACCTGTGCGTCGTGGGGGACGACGATCAGTCGGTCTATGCGTTCCGGGGGGCCAATGTCGAACTGATCCTGCAGTTCGAGCACGACTATCCCGAGGCCAAAGTGCTGAAGCTGGAGCAGAACTACCGCTCGACCAGGACCATTCTGGACGCGGCGTACGGCGTGGTGCGCCATAACAGGGGGCGCAAGGATAAGAAACTCTGGACGGACAAGGACGCCGGCCTCCCCCTGACGCGCATCGATGCGGCGAACGAGCAGGAGGAGGCCGTCAAACTCGTCGAGCGCGTTCGGGACGACATCAAGATGGGGCGGCGGAGCTACAGCGACTATGCCGTGCTCTATCGCACCAACGCGCAGTCGCGGGTGCTGGAAGAGGTGTTCAAGACCTGGCGGGTGCCCTCCCGGATCATTGGAGGCGTGCGCTACTTCGACCGCAAAGAGGTCAAGGACGCGCTGGCCTATCTGCGCGTCGTGCAGTCGCCTGCCGACAGCGTGAGCCTGCGGCGCATCATCAACGTTCCGGCGCGCGGCATCGGCGCGACGACCCTGCGGGCCATCGAAGAGGAGGCCAATCTCTCCGGGCGCACGTTCTGGGAGGTGCTTTCCCGCGCCGATCAGCTCAGTCAGATCCAGAAGCCGACGCGCAAACGCCTTGCCGATTTTGTGGCCTTGATCGTCGGACTGCAGGCGGAGCGCGAGAGTTTGAGCGTGACCGACCTGACGCAGGCCATGCTCGACCGCACCGGCCTGCTGCGCGAACTCGAAACGGAGAACGACATCGAGCGCGTCGAGAACGTCAAGGAGCTGATCTCCACAACGCGTCAGTACGAGTCGGAGGCCCTGCAGATGGGCGAGACGCCGGGGCTGGGCGGCTTCCTGGAGAACGTCTCGCTGGTCGCCGACATCGACAATCTCGATCCCAACGCCGAGGCCGTCACGATGATGACCCTGCACGCCTCGAAAGGGCTGGAGTATCCGGTCGTGTTCCTGGTCGGGATGGAGGAGAACATCTTCCCGCACCTGCGCTCCCGCGAAACCGATGCCGAGATGGAGGAGGAGCGCCGCCTCTGCTACGTCGGCATCACGCGGGCGATGGAGGAGCTGGTCGTCAGCCGCGCCGACCGCCGCACCCTCTACGGCGGCATCTCGTTCAACCCGCCCTCCCGCTTCCTGCGCGAGATTCCCAGCGAGCTGTTCCACTCCGAGAGCAGCAGATCCGGGCGCGGCCCTGCCGTGAGCGGCTTCGACCCCGACGCCGACGACAGCGCCTATCGCAAACCCTCCCCCCAGCAGAAACTCTGGGACACGGGATCGATCTCGCCTACAGAGCAGAAGAAGACCGCAGTGACGGACGAGTACCGGGTCGGTCAGAAGGTGCGGCACGAGAAGTTCGGCGTCGGCGTGATATTGAACGTCTCCGGCGACGGGGCGAACCGGCAGGTCGAGGTCGTCTTCCCGACCGTCGGGCCGAAGCGGCTGGCGCTGGCCTACGCGAAACTGGTCCCGGTGCGATGACAGCCGAAGCCGACGTTCCAGCTTACGACGCGATTGCGGAGTGGTACGACAGCAGCCTGCAGACCGGATCGCCCGTTCATGCCCTCGCGCTGTCGGCGATCCGGACCCTGTGCGGCGACCTGACCGGCCAGCATGTCTGCGATCTCGCCTGCGGCCAGGGCATTCTCACCCGCGAGCTGGCCCTTTCCGCCTCTTCCGCAGCCGGCATAGACATTTCCGGCGCACTGCTGACCCTCGCGCGGAACTATGAAGCAGCCTCCCCTCTTGGAATCGTATACGGACAGGGTGACGCCCAGGCACTGCCCGATATTCCCGATGCCGCCTTCGACGGCGTGACGTGCTGCCTTGCCCTGATGGATATTCCCGATCTGGCCGCCTGTCTGCGCACGGTCGCACGGGTGCTGCGGCCCGGCGGCTGGTTTGTGATGGCGATCACGCACCCCTGTTTTCAGACGCC
>JAYTGR010000861.1:0-9301 GCA_043733205.1 Chthonomonadaceae bacterium | reverse complement strand
CCGTGATCTTGCGATTGGTCGCCACCACCAGCGGCTTGGGATAACGCGGATCTTTTATCACCACGATCCGAAACGGGGTACTGCCCGGTCGGGCGGTGAAAAGCACGAGATCCTCGAAGATCCACGCGCTCACCCGATGCTTCCCCGCCTTCCAGCGCGCCGTGGCGTCGGGGACGGTGGCTGCCAGCTTCTTGCCGGCATAGGTGCGTGCAAGCGGGCGCACGATCTATCCGAACTTGGGATGGGCTCCACGTCCTTTATACTCCGGCAGCCTGTTTCGGCGGGCGGTGACATTCTGGTCCAGGCGCGTCACAAAGGCGGCTGGGGTGTTGTCGAGGAGGTCTGCCAGGGAGAAACCGGCATCGGTGACCAGTATTTCGTTCTTGTGGAGCGTACGTGCAGTCTCTTTGAGCAGGCGGGCCTGCAACGCCGGTTCGGTTTCGTCTGCTTTCTGTCGCAGCAGATACCGCAAGAGGGGCAGTCGGGTTTTTCCGACGGAGCCGATGTCGGCGACCATGCCGAAGACCATGGCAGGCAGAGCTTTGCCTGCCTTGGAGGTGTAATGCTTGCCCACCTGCCCATGCAGATGAGAGCGAAAGAAGCCCACCAGATCACAGGCGACGGGATGGTAACCTTCGTAAGCATGCCGACGGAAGTGTCCCTCTGTCTGGACACATTTTCTCCAGGCGGCGAGAAGTTGCGCCAAGTTCCATTTGCCATCCCGCAGTGCGGCGCTGCTTCGCCGGACGGCCTCTTCGGAAAGTCCGGTGTCGGCGAGCGCGGGAAAGAGCGCTCCTCGGCTGGGAAGGAAGCGTCCGGAGAGCAGAGCAAAGAAAAGCTGAAGCAGACCGAGATTGGTTCTGATCGGGACCCCTGCCAAAATCTGGAACAGGCGGCGGCACAATCCGTAAAGTCTAGGTGACGTCAGAGTTCTCCGCTGTGATTGGGGTTGGTTGCCATAATCTACGGAAGCCGGGCTCTGATGTCGCTCCTCTGGGCGACCTGACAAATCACAAGCAGTTCCATGTCTACATGTATTTACCGGAAACTAAAGTTAACTGAAAGCCGCCAATGCTTTTCCAAGTCTTGAACGCGGAGACGGCGTCATTCGGGGAGGAAAACGCCGAGGGCATCGTTGGCGAAGAGCAGCCCGCGATGCGTGAGGCGAAGTGTGTCTTCGGCGAGCGTGAGCAGCCCTTCGGCCTGCAGACGCGCGATCTGGGGCGCGAAATGGGTCAGGGGTTCGACTGCAAAGCGTTCGCGAACGCTTTGCAGCGGCAGGCCGTCGCGCAGGCGCAGGCCCAGCATCATGGTTTCGCCCAGCGCGCCTTCCGCATTCAGGCACTCCGACTCGACGGCGAGGTCTGCGCCTGCCTCGACCTTCGCGTTGTAGCGCGCAGGCAGGCGTTCGCGCTTCCAGCGGCGGCCATCGAGATACGAGACGGCACCTGGCCCGATACCGAGGTATTCCTCATTGCGCCAGTAGACCTGATTGTGCTTCGACCGATGACCGGGGCGGGCGAAATTACTGACCTCATAGTGTTCCAATCCTGCTGCCGTCAGAAGCGCGATACTGCGCTCATACATGCTCAGTTCGACGTCTTCATCCGGCAGATCCAGCTTGCCCCCCGCTTCCAGACGCTCGAAGCGTGTTCCTGGCTCCAGGGTCAGGGCATAGAGCGAGAGGTGCTCCGTCCCGAGCGCGAGCGCACGTTCGAGCGTGGCCTCCCAGAGCGGCAGGTTCTGCTTCGGCAGGCCGAACATCAGATCGAGATTCAGGTTGGTGAACCCGGCGTCTCGCGCCGCCTGCAGAGCACGCTCGGCCTCACCCGCCGTATGGAACCGGTCCAGCGCTATCAGCAGTCCGTCATCGAACGACTGTACGCCGATGCTGAGGCGAGTGAACCCAGCCGCGCGCATCGCCGCGAACTTTGTCGCGTCCGACGAGCCGGGATTGGCCTCGCTGGAGATCTCCGCATTCGGGGCCACTGCAAAGTTGTCCTGCACTGTGCGCAGAATCGCCGCCAGGTGCTCCCCCTGTAAAAAGGTTGGAGTGCCGCCGCCGAAGAAGACCGTAGGCACCACCATCGGGTCGCCTTGCGCCGCCAACTCCTGCCCCGTCCGCTCTATATCCCGCTGGATCGCCGCAATGGTCGCCTGCACCAGCGAACTCTGCGCCCGCTCGACATACGTGTTGAAATCGCAGTACGCGCAGTGCTTGGCACAAAACGGAATATGAACATAGACAGCGACGGAACGCGGTACAGCAGACATAGACAACTCCTCCGCCCTATTGTACTTCATTTAAGAGGGGCAGGATACCGCCAAGCCTATGGCGAACCCTGGTGCGCAGGCGCCCCAGGGTTCGCCTGCGACAGAAAGGAGTATTGCCCATGCCTCTATTGCATCTTTGCCGCCCGGAAGAGTGGGAGCGTGCGCTCGCTGCCGGAGCCTATCGGGCCGACAGTCTGGAAACGGAAGGGTTTATTCACTGCTCCACGCTGGAGCAGATCGTCCCCACCGCCCATCGCCATCGCGCAGGCCAGCAGGGACTGCTGCTGCTGGTGATCGACCCGGCACGCGTTGGGCCGGAGATCCGCTATGAGGAGGCGAAGAATGGGGAGGCTTATCCCCACATATACGGCCCCCTGAACATCGACGCCGTCACCGCCGTCAAGCCGTTTCCGCTGCAGCCCGATGGCTCGTTCTTACCGCCGGAACTCTGATCGGGAAAGAAGAAAGAAGAAAATGCAGGGCAGAAAGGCAGGAAGAAAAGAAGGCAGGAAAAGAGAGGAGAGAGAAAACCGGGAAGATTGGGCAGGCTTTTCTCTTCGACGCTATTTGCCAGGCATCAGGTTGTAGACGAACAGGACGACGGAGAGGGTGATGAGAACGGCCGTCGTGATCCAGGCGATCACGTTGAAGATGCGGCTGTTCGTGTATTTGCCCATCACACGTGGATTGTTGATCAGGCGCAGGCTGAGAATCAGGATGACGGGAAGCAGGGCCGCGCCGACGATGTTGGGCAGCGTGATTAGAAACGACAGGTACTTGTCGCTGACCAGCAGCACGGCAAAGGCCGAGGAGAAGATAAGCAGGGTGAAGACGCCGACGAACATGGGGGCTTCGCGGGCGCGCAGACCGACACCCGACTCCGAGCCAAGCGACTCCGAGACGGCGTAGGCGGTGGAAAGTGGGACCGTGATCGCGCCGAAACAGGAGGCGTTGAACAGCCCGATCGCGAACAGCACCGTGGCCAGGCTGCCAGCCACCGGCCGCAGAGCGATGGCGATCTGTCCGGCATCGCCGAACCGGTCCGCCATCGCCTTGATGTCCTGCGAATGCATCCCGACCCGGAACAGTGTGGCACCACAGCAGACGATGATGAAGAACGCGATCAGGTTGGTGAAAAAGGCTCCGAACAGCACATCGGCGCGGCGATGGACATAGTCCTCGATACGGTCACCCTTGTCGCGTACAGAAGACTGAATGTAGAACTGTCCCCAGGGCGTGATCGTCGTGCCGATAATGTTGATGACCGCCAGGATGTAGAGCCGATCGATCACTACGCCTTTGGTGTTCGGCAGCACCGTCTGCCGCAGGACATCGCCCCAGTGCGGATGCGCCCGGAAGGCGGAGACGATGTAGGCCAGATAGATGACGGAGGCGTAGAGCAGAAACTTCTCGACGCGCTTGTAGTTGCTGCGCGTGACCAGCAGCCAGATGCCGCCCGCCGTGAGGGGCACGACGATCCAGCGCGCCGCCATCTGCGCCCACTCCGCCGAAAGCATCATTGCCGGAGGATGACCGAGCAGGTGGGCGAAGAGGTGTACCGCCAGATACTGCGACACGGTCGGCGCGAAGATCTGCACCGCCGCCGTGATGCCCGCGAACTCGGAAACTGTCGTTGCGAAGTTGGCGATGAGCAGCACCCCCATCGCAAAGAATGTCACTTTGACGCCGTACTCTTCCCGGATAAGGTCCGCGAGCCCTTTCCCGGTCACCACCCCCATCCGCGCCCCCATCTCCTGACAGACGCCCAGACTGATCGTCACCAGCACCAGCACCCAGAGCATGGCGGAGCCGTACTGTGCGCCTGCCAGAGAGTAGCCGTAGATGCCGCTGGCGTCGTTATCCGCATTGGCGGCGATGATACCGGGACCGAGAATAGCGAACATCATCAGGAGGCGCGAACGGAGCAGACGCGTACGCAGGCGGGAGGGAACGGAACTCGGCATCGTCGGGGCCTCCTTTCGTTGAGGTGTAGGCCCCGGCGAAAGGGCCATGCAGGGTTTTACTTCCCGCGCGCTGCGGAGCGTCAGACGCTGCCATGGGACGACGAAGCGTCAAACGGCGGCGCCCACCCGAACGAACGAGCGAACTAGGGCGAACGCCGGGCGGGCGACCAAGCCCCATCGGTATTGTCGCCCTGGCCCTTGGTCAGATTGATCGGGTTCGTGCCATCGGCATTGATGATCCAGAGATCGTGTTTGCCGTCGGGACGCTGCGATTCATAGAGCAGACGGCTGCCATCCGGCGACCACCGTGGGTTCATAGGCAGGCCGCCCGGTCCGGCCGCCACCATGTAACGTACTGCGTCCACCATTGCAGGCGTCACGACGGTGCCCTGGGGATTGGCGCTGTCCAGCGTCGTATCCATGACGACAATGCCGCGCAGTTCCCTCTCCCCCTCCCCCTTCAGCCGCCAGGTTTCGAAAGCCATCCTGCTGCCGTCCGGCGACCAGGCGATATGCTTTGGCTCCACGCTGAAGTTGAGGCTGGCGAAAAGGTTGACCGGTTCCGGCTTGCTGGGGTTTTTGAAACTCCAGAGGCGGATACCGCTGATGAGCTGCGTCTTCCCATTCGGATCTGCAGCGTCCAGTTCGGTATAGGAGCAGGCCAGGCGGCTGCCGTTCGGCTCCCACGCAAAGCTGACTTCATGCCCCTGATCGAGCGCAACCATTTTGCTGCCGCTCATAGGCACCGCCATGACGATCTGATCGATCGAAGGTGCACCGGGCACGGTGGCGTGCAGTTGGCTGGCCACATCCTGCGTCCCTGCGATACCGATGCTGTCCGAAGCGAAATCGGCGCTCAGAAAGGGGCCTTCCGGATCCGCTCTGCCTGGGCTCCCCTCCTCGCCTCCCTCCTTGACGCCTGTCGGCGGCGGCATCAGCTGCGAGACATCGGTTCCATTCAGATTGACGGTCTTGACCGCTCCCTGCACGATAAAGGCGGCTGTTTTGCCATCGAGACTGACAGCAGGAGCGGACTTGTTGCCTGGGCCGTAAGTGAGCTGCTTGGGGCCGCCGGTGCCAAGGATATAGATCTGCGTGACTTTGTTGTCCCGCAGATTGGAGGCATAGAGCAGGCTTTTGCCGTCGCGTGTCCAGACAGGATGCGACTTATTGGAGACGTCATCGGGCGGAGTCAGCTGTCGCAGATCGGTTCCATCCGTCCGTAGGGCGAAGAGGGTGGTGTTGCCTTTATCGTCCTGCCGCACGAAAGCGATATGGTCTGCCGAATCGAATGCGAGGCCGCTGACCGGCCCGACGTTGCCCAGAGCCGACAGATAGTAGAAGAAGGCGATGAGCGCCAGCAGCAGCACCACCAGGATCAGAACCCGGTTCATGCGGCGTTGGTGTTCCCGCTGCCGCCAGTCGGGCGGCGCAGAGGTGGGCGTAGTGTTTGTGTTTGCCATCGTGAATGTTAGGCCGTTAACAGAGATCGGCGGGACGTTCGGAAAGTTACAGCCGTCGAGGAGCGCAGGCGAAAAGAGCCTGTAAGGAAGTGCGCGGAGCGACGGAACTGCAGGCGTCCCGTTGTTGGATACGGAGTGTTTCCGGTCCTGTGTTCCTCAAAGGATTTATTGGTCCGACCATCCACAAGAAGAATGGGATATTTTGCATTGAACGCCCTGTACATACGGTTTCGCTTCTGTCTCAGGAACAGGCCCTCTCGCTTATAGGCGAGAGGGCTGCTGATCTGTGTCTGCGTCGGTCCTGCTGTCCGGGGAACAGGCTCATCCTTTGCAGGAGAGAGGAAGCAGACGACCTAGGCCCGGGAGGGCTGGATCTGCTTCTCGACTTTGCGGCGCTGGGAACTGTCCAGGATCTTCTTGCGCATCCGAATGCTTTTCGGTGTCACTTCCACCAGTTCGTCCGGGCCGATGTACTCGATGGCACGGTCGAGGCTCATCTCGGTGGCGGGAGTGAGGCGCACTCCGATGTCACTGTTGGAAGAGCGCATGTTCGAGAGCTGCTTGACCTTACAGACGTTGACTTCCAGATCACTGTCACGAATATGCTTGCCGACGATCATGCCCTCGTAGACCTCGACACCCGCGCTGAAGAAGAGCGTGCCGCGCTCTTCGGCATTGGCGAGGCCGAACGGGTTGGTGGTTCCTGCCTCTGTCGCGAGCAGTGAACCGCTGCTGCCGCGTCCCATGTCCCCAGCGAAGGGCTTGTAGTCCTCGAATAGGGTGTTGATGACGCCGGTGCCGCGTGTGGCTGTCAGGAAGTCGTTCCGGAAGCCGAGCAGACCGCGGGTGGGGATCAGGTAGGTGAAGTGAATGGCGCCGGCGCCCAGGCGCATATCGAGCATCTCGCCTTTACGGCGACCCATCTGCTCGACTACTACGCCCTGATACTCCTCGCCAACTTCGATCTGAACCCGCTCGTAGGGCTCCAGGCGCTTGCCGTCCTCATCCTGGCGATAGATGACTTCCGGCTGCGCTACCTGCAGCTCGTAGCCTTCGCGCCGCATCGTCTCGATCAGAATGGCGAGGTGGAGTTCCCCACGGCCGCTGACCAGATAGGTATCGGCAGCTTCGCTGGGCTGTACGCGCAGACTGACGTTGGTCTCCAGTTCTTTATAGAGACGTTCACGCAGTTTGCGGCTGGTGCTGTGCGGACCTTCGCGTCCTGCGATCGGGCTGGTGTTGACGCCGAACGCCATCTGCAGGGTCGGCTCATCGACCGGAATACTGCTTACTGCTTTGGGCATATCCCGGCTGGCGATCGTCTCACTGATGCCGATGTCGGACAGGCCGCTGACGATACAGATCTCACCGGCGGAGACCTCTTCCCGCTCGGCCTTCTTCAGTCCCTCGAACACGAAGGTGCTGACGACCTTGCCGGTGCGGATATCGCCTACTCGATTGACGATGGCGATGTTGTCGCCGGGATGAATGCGTCCGGCATGAATTCTACCAATCGCGAAACGGCCCCGGTACTCATCGTAATCGATGTTGGAGATGAGCATCTGCAGAGGTGCATTGGGATCGCCAACAGGACACGGCAGGTGCGAAACGATGGTATCGAAAAGTGGGTCCAGGTCGATTCCGGGCTGGGCGAGGTCCAGCGTAGCCGTTCCCTGGCGGGCACACGTATAGATGACCGGGAAGTCCAGCTGCTCTTCATTCGCGCCGAGTTCTGCGAACAGGTCGAAAGTCTGATCCACGACCCAGTCGGGCCGTGCATCGGCGCGGTCGATCTTATTGACGACCACGATGGCTTTGTGTCCGAGCGCGAGCGCCTTCGAGGTAACGAAGCGGGTCTGCGGCATGGGGCCGTCCACGGCATCGACCAGAAGCAGCACCCCTTCGACCATGCCAAGCACACGCTCGACTTCGCCGCCGAAGTCGGCGTGGCCGGGTGTATCGACGATATTGATCTTGATGCCGTTGTGAGAGACGGCTGTATTCTTGCTGACGATGGTGATACCGCGCTCACGTTCCAGGTCATTGCTGTCCATGACGCGCTCGGCGAAATCCTGATTGGCTCGGAAGACGTTGCCCTGACGCAGAAGGGCGTCCACGAGGGTGGTTTTGCCGTGGTCAACGTGCGCGATAATCGCGATGTTCCGAATTTGCTCCTGGCTGTAAGTACTCATAGGTTCCTTGATTTCCCTCGTCCCCGCCCCGCGTCGCAGGAGGCGCAGTGGGAACGCAAACACAAAAAAGGCGCGGCATCTCGTTTGCCGCGTTACATGAAAGTGCGATCACTCCTGCGAAAACCAGTTTCATTATACCACAAAGAAAGCCGTTCCCTAAACCCGGCCCCTTCCTGCGTCAGGAAGGGGCCGGAAGAACTTTCGGACAGCTTCTGCCTTCCATCGGGCGGGCTGTACTAATCGCCGGCGACCAACCCAATTTCAATCGCCCGCAATCCGCAGTATTAAAGAAGCGAGGCGGAGAGTTCAGGGGGCAGCCTTATTACCGAAGGACGGAACATGATACGGTGTTTAAGGATCTCTATGGCCCTGTGTGGAGCCATAATTATGTTGGGGATGTCGATCTCAGCAGCGGTGGCACAGACGACCATTACCTCAGGGACAGGATCGGCCGTTGTAAATCAGGACAGGATCGCAACTTTCCCCACGGTGAATTTTAACGCATCTACGTATTCTGAGAACGGTTTGGCGTTCACGGTACAAAACGGCGGGATTTTCCCCCACTTTTCTGGCTTTTACGGGGCGGACGGCGCCCAAAATATCTATTATCCAAACGGCGGAGGTAATGGATTCACGACCATCGCCACTACGGACGCGTCGCCCTTCTTCGGTTTGGAACTAGATGTCTATAATGGATACAACCTGCCGACAACGTATCTTCACTATGAGGCAGTTTCCGGAGGATCTGTGGTATCTTCTGGAGCCTTCAGCGTGGCCTCGGGGAGCGTGGCAGGGTTTCTGTCCCCATTCGGATTCGATCTCCTAAGGATCGGAGCCTACAGAAATGCAGGCGAGGCAAGCGCGGCTAACAGTTCCTCCTACCAGGCGCTGGCTATCAGTAACGTGCGTGCCGATTTAACGGGTTCGAACGCCGTCACCCCCGAAGGCTCCTCTCTGGCTATGATGGGCCTGGGCCTCCTGCCCCTCGCCTACGGCTTACGCAGGAAACTGCGCAAAGCTTAAAACCCTCGTATGCAGATCGAGCAGGCGGGGCCATCATCGACCCCGCCTCTCACACCACCGAACATGCGGGACCGCTTTCCGCAGAGGACCTGCACCTTCGAGAACGGGCACAGGAACGGCGTATCAAAAAAAGGAGCGAACAGCATGCATGCTGTTCGCTCCTCTTCTCCGATTGTCGCTGTCGGGCTCGTCAGGATCGCGGATAGATAAGTTTCTGTGTCGGCGTCGGCAGATCGTAGTTCGAACGAAACGGCTCGGCCATCGGCGCTATCGACTTGACCGCCGCCGCTGCGACGATCGGCTCTTCGATGATTCCGGCACGCTCGCTGCAGATCTGCTGTGTAAGCAGCTTCGGAGCGACATGCGGCAGGATTATGGCTGCCAA
>JAYTGR010000860.1:0-1063 GCA_043733205.1 Chthonomonadaceae bacterium | reverse complement strand
TCGGAACCAGGGCGGAGGTCGTGCGGCCTGCGGTCAAGACCTCCGCTTCTGGAAACTCCACGAGAGCGCTGCCGGTGAGACCCATTCGCTTCAAGCGTAGGGACCCGTAAAGCACTCTCACAGTCATCTCGGTTCCACCTTCGGCCGGGCGCTGAGTGCACGTTCCCCAGGCGTCTCCATTGGACCAGAACCAGCGGCAGGGCTGCGCCGACTGTCGGAATTGCAGTGCCTGCACGACGCCGTCGTAATGAAAGCCTGTTAAGGCCAGCACTGCGCCCCAGGAAGCCATTGCCCGAAGGTAATGGTGACCGCATTCCGCCTCATCGAAGGGACTGCGCGTCAGCCCGTCATAGCGGTCACGGATCGCCTTGATAATGGTCAGGCCCGGCTCTGTCAGTTCCTCATACAGCATCCCAACCGCTGCCGTATACTCGAAACCCGTCATAACTTCATTATAATAAGGAAACGGGCGGCGCGGGCGGCGTCCTTTCGGATATGTCGCCATCAAGACTGCGGCTTCGTCGCCGAGTGCGAACGTCCGCAGGTGGTTGAAGTGGCTATGAAGAGTGGTCTTAAAGTTGAAGCGGTAAACGCTCTGCAATGTTGCCCGGACGTGCGCTGGATCGAGCAGGTAGCCAAGACCGCAGACATGGGCCATGTACTGGCCGACCAGTTGATCTACAAGGCACCCCGCGCCAAGCTGGAAGTCAGGCTCCGCCAAGCCTGTTGAGCCAGATCCGGAGCGCAGGCCGGGGTAAATCGCATCTTCCTCAAGGATCGGCACAATCTGCTGCTCGTAATAGTCGCCGTTGAATAGGTGGGCGTCAATCCACCGGCTGCCCTGCTCGAACAGCGCACGGCACTTGACCGCAAACTCCGTTTCTCCGACATAATCTGCCATCTCTTCTGCGGCTCGCAGGGCGCCCAAATACCAGCCGGCCATTTGTGGATTTGGGCCATAGTATTCGACATCCATAGTGTTGTGCTGACAGCCTTCCATAACCCCGTCCTGATCGGCGTCCCAGCCGCCGGGAATCCAGCAGAACGCGAGCGCCCGTTTCGC
>JAYTGR010000859.1:0-9318 GCA_043733205.1 Chthonomonadaceae bacterium | reverse complement strand
CGGCATAGAGCAGCGCAACCCGCAGCAGCGCGGATTCCGCTTCCGGAGTTTCCGGCAGATAAACTGTCAGACTGCGCAGCACGTCCGCCGCCAGCGCGCAGTCCCCTGCCTCCTGCAGCGCATTTCCGAGTGTCAGGAGTTCACCCGGCCCCAGCGCGAGTGTCCGCAGACTCTGTGTTCCCTGTCGGGACTGGCCTGCGATCTCTCTGGCGCCGATTCCCTGCCCGATCATCTCCGCAAACAGGCGGGCCGCCTCCCGACGCTCGCTGCGCATCAATCGGATGCGGAGGGCTGCCGTAAAGTGGTCGGCAGCGTGGGCACGATCGTCGAGCTGCAGCCACGCCCGCGCCATATCCCGATGCGCTTCGGCATTCTGGGGATCCTGCCCGAGCAGCGTTTCGCACATGCGGATCGCGCCGCCTGGATCACTGCGATCCAGCAGCAGCGACGCATCCGAATGCAGATAGGCGCGGCTGCCGACATCGTCGAGACGCAGCAGGAGACCGCACATAAGTCCGAAGACGAAGCCTCCCGTATGCGCCCAATGCGCGACGCCGTCGGCGAGATCGCCGACTACGAGCGCAGAGATGCCCGTTCCCATCTCCACTGTCAAAAACAGCAGGACGACGAGCGTCACCTGCGGCTGAAACGCCAGGCCGACGAACGCCAATCTGGCCCTGTAGTAGCGCACGGCAAAGAGACCGATTAGACAGGCGCAGGCCGCCGAGGCCCCGACGATCGGCTGCGCGGCTTGCAGCGGCGCCAGCGCGCGCAGGCTGAAAAGCGTCTGGAATATACCGCCTACGATGCCGCCCGTTAGATAGAAGAACAGCAGCCTTTTGCGCCCGACAGCCGCCTCGACTCCGGCTCCGAATACCCACAGATAGAGCAGGTTGACGAACAGATGGGTGAAGCCGTCGTGGAAAAAGGAAAATGTTAAAAGCCCGGTTGGACGGAAGTGAGAGGGTGTCAGCCCAAAGATCAGGAACAGGGTGTGCGCGCGAGGCCACCCCGTTATATGATCGCTCGCTGTAGTGCCGAACGCAATGAGGGCCGTAACGATCAGCAGGCTGACAGTTATGGCCGGAAACTGTTTAGGGCGGCAATCACTGGCGTACGGCAGCAGCACAGGCGAACAACTCCCTGGTGAGTTCAGATCACAGACTGCTCTTTGTTTGCACTTATCTGGGCCGTTTTCCTCTATCTGCAGCTGCAGCAAACGAAATAACGCGTTCGACATTCGTTTGTATGCAGCAGCGTCCTCTTGACCATTCAGCCGCCACCCACTATAATAAGGCAGGTGTCATCCGCAGCCTGTCGAATGCGGAGCGTGTACGAAGTTCAGACGCAGGCGCCGCTCGTACTTTTTGTCGTCACAAAGGAATCATCCATGTCCGATTATGACGCGATGTCTGGTTTGCAGCCTGGACTTGAGGCTGTACTTGCAAGTCCATTCGATCTTGCAGCCAGGGCGCAGCTGGCGCTCGGCGGCTGCATCGGCCTGCGCAATATGGCCCGAGCTGGACAGCCCTATACCTATGCCGAACTGCATACGGAGCCTCCACTGGCGTTCCACGCGCCGTGGGACTATGCCGATGTGGCCGGACGTCTGCTGGAGGCGCTGACATTCATTCGCATCATGACCGGAACGGCCCCCGATGAAGCGGACGCCTCGTACGCGCAAATTCTGGCCTCCTGCCAGCGCGAAGACGGCCTCATCAGTCTTCCTGCCGAAGCCTGGACGCATACGGCCCCGGTCGTCGAACTCGACTGGTCGCAGCGCGGCGCACTGATGGCCTGGACGACGCGCTACCTTGCGCTCGGCGACCAGGAAGCGCTGCGGCGCGCCAATCGCCTTGTTCATGCTCTCTATAAAACCGCTGTCTGGGAGGGGGAGACCTGCTGGTATCCGGCGTCGTTCCTGCCCGCCGGAGGATGGACCGATCGTCTGCCGCCGATAGGACGCATGACCGACCTGCTCATCGGAGCCCAGATCGTATTTCCGCTGGCGCGATTGGCATGCGCGACCGGAAACAGTGAAGCGCTCCAGCTGGCAAAGGGCCTGATCCGTTTTCATCGCGAGAGGTCCGGCGCGTTTACGGAAGATGGCAGGATGACCGACAAAGCCGGTCGGTATCTGCACAGCACTACGGGATTCCTGCTGGGAACCTTGAAATACGCGGTCGTCACCAGCCGAACCGAAATGGTCGAATGGGTGGAAGCAGCATATAAGAACGTATGCGAGTGGGGGACCGACTTCGGATTCTTTCCGCATCGTACCCACGGCAAAGACCGCTGGCAGGGCGACCTGTGCGCGACACAGGATATGATCGAAATCGCGATCCTGTTGGGCCTGAACCGGGACCACAGTTACTTCGCGGATGCCGAGCGTTTTGGACGCAACCATCTGCTCGAAAGCCAGATACTGAACCTGGACTGGGTAGACCAGGGGCGGGAAGCGCCCTTCTGCCAGGAAATCTGGGGCGCACAGCACCCGCCGGAAGGTGTTACGACCGACTCCGTAGCGCGCCGGGCGGTCGGCGGCTTCGCGAGCTGGACACGCTTCAACGATGCGTTCGATCCTGCCAATCCCCGCCTGATGCAGCGCTGTAACGGCGCAGGCGCCCGTGCTGTCTACGATCTGTGGCACCACGCGGTCGCGCGCACCGAGAGCGCCGTGATGGTGAATGCGCACTTTTCCCGCGACACGCGCTGGGCTGGCGTCACCTCCTATGTGCCGATGGCGGGCCGCGTCGATGTGCTCATGAAAACGCGGGGCGTTCTGGCCGTGCGTGTTCCCGCGCACTTGAGCAGCGATCAGGTTCAGGTGCATGTGAACGGCGTTCGCCCGCGACAGGAGGTGCTGCGCGGCGGTTATGCCTGGCTGGAAGCCCTGCAGCTGGGAGATAGGGTAAAAGTAGAATGGCCTTTGGAAGAGCGGGCCACCTTCTACGAGATGAACCAGGAGCGGATGCTCGCCAACTGGCGCGGCGACACGCTGCTGCGCATGGACCCCGCCGGCACCCTGTCGCCGCTGTACCGGCGTTCGACGCAGATAGCGCCCGCGCCCGCGCGTGGCGTGACTGGCCCGGTCAAGGAGATCGACCCACTCTGATGGCAGCGACAATCCTGCAAATCGATGGCGCGTATGGCGAAGGCGGCGGACAGATCATCCGGACTGCGGTCGCCCTCTCCGTGCTGACAGGGCAGAAAATAGACCTGTTCAACATCAGAGCGCGGCGCAGCAAGCCGGGCCTGCAGGCCCAGCATCTGACTGCGGTTCGGGCTGCTGCCGCTCTGTGCAATGCCGAGGTCCACGGCGCGGAACTCGGTTCCGTTCGGCTCCATTTCACGCCGGGGAAGCCGACGACCGAGCGGACCTTCACTTTCGACATCGCCGCCGCCCGCGGGGGAGCCTCGGCAGGAGCGACCGGCCTGGTGGCGCAGACGATCCTGGCGCCGCTCTCTCTGCTTTTTTCGGAAGAGACCGAGGTCACTATTCTGGGCGGTACGCATGTGCCGATGGCTCCGCCGGCAGACTACCTGGAAGCAGTTTATGCGCCGGTCCTCCAGCGCATGGGATTTCCGGTCAGCCTGCGCTCGGATCGGTCCGGCTTCTTTCCCAGAGGGGGAGGCGCGGTGCATCTCAAAGTGCAGCCGTTGGCTGCAGGGCAGGGGTTCGATGCCGTCGAACGGGGGATACTGAAACTGCTGCGGCTGTTTCTCGTCACTTCCGACCTGCCTGAAACGACTGCCGAACGCGGCCGGGATGCGCTTTTGAAGGAGCTGAAGGGGTACGGCGTTCCGGTGAGGGTCGAGATGCGCGCTCTGCCTTCCAACGGCGCCGGTGCAGCGGTCGTGCTGGTGGCGGAGTGCGAACAGGGAATAGGGGGCTGGACAAGCCTGGGCGAACGGGGCAAACCGATGGAGCGGGTCGCACTGGAGGCCCTCCGCGACTTTCAGCATTGGTTTGCCTCGGGGGCAGGCGTCGATGCGCACCTGGCGGATCAGCTGGTGCTGCCTGCCGCCCTTGTGCCCGCGACCAGCCGCTGGACGGTGTCCGAAGTGACCGATCATTTGCGCACGGTGCTGTTCACAGCCCAGCAGTTCCTGCCCATCCCGTTTGAGATCGGCGCAGCAGCGAACGGAAACTCCGTCGTCACAGTGACCGGAGTGGACCTGGCCGCTCTAAAATACCGTTGACAGATGTCCGCACCTGGGGTATCTTATCTGAGGTGCGAACACTTGCGCGGATGCAAGTGCGTTCGCACTCTGTTTTTTGCACCCTCATCTCAATGGAATCGGGAGACTGGTTATGCAGCAAGGCCAACTTATATTGACCGCCACCACCAAGAGGCAGAAGGAAGAGGAGCTCAATCACCTCCGATCCGTCGAACGCCCGCTGGTGACCGAGCAGATCAAACGCGCCCGCGAATACGGGGATCTCTCCGAAAACTTTGAATACCAGGCGGCGCGGCAGTCCCAGGCGATATTGAATGGCAAGATCGCGGAGATCGAAGCGTTATTGGAGCGCGCGACGATCGTGCCGGATCCGGTAGGCGGCACCGATCTGATCGGGATCGGTTCGATTGTCACGGTAAAAGATCTGGAAACCGAGGATGAGTGGGAGTACACGATTGTGGATGCTACTTCCGCCGATCCGGCCAACGACCGAATCTCGTACTCCTCTCCAGTAGGGAAAGCGCTCATGAAGCATAAAGCAGGGGAAATCGTGGAAGTCGCCACACCCGCCGGCCTGGCAAAGTATGAAATTGTAGCGATGCGATTCGTGTAGCCGGCAGGGGCAAATAATCGACAAGCAGAGGGGGCGGAGAGAATTTTCTCTCCGCCCCCTCTGGTGTGTGCCGTATTCAGGTCAGACTTCGACGAGGTTACGGGGCGAACTGACGGTGCGAACACGCTCGCTGCTCTGGCGGCGCAGCGCAGGGCGGTCCGTCGCTGCTTCGCGATGAACCCGGAGAGGCGTAACGGCCTTTACATTCTGGTGGGCCAGAATCGCGGCCTGCTTCCGGCGCTGTGCCATGCGGCCAAGGTTCAGGATCTCCTGCAGAGCGCGATGCGTCCGCGGACCCTGAGACAGTTCTGCTGCCTGCTCCAGCGTCCAGAAACGGGTGCCTGCGGGGCAGGATTCGACGACCCAGAGATTCTGCTCGATGTCCGTAACCAGAGCATAGATCAATCCGGGCGGGACCCGAAGGGTCCTTAAAACATGTGCGATGATGGGCTTGGGCGTTGCCATTCTTCTGTTCCGTTCTCTGGAAAGAGAACGCTCCTCTTCTGCCGCACCTGGATCACGGCAGGATGTCGGGACAGGTTCTGCCTGTCTTGGGCGACGATCGGTCTGTGCCATTCGGCACATCAGCAACTGTGAGCGGATATTGACACAAGTTGCAGCCGGTGTGGATATTCGGCTAACAAGCCCCGAAATCCTATTTAAATGACTGTTCTCGCTTCATTCAATAGATTAGACGTCTAAAGGCGACAAAAGGTTTCCCGTTTATCGCCTTTAGTATGTGATTTATTTCACAGTGTCGGCGGCTGCGGCTACGCACTTGCGGCGGATGGCACATCCTCCCCATAACTGTGTGCTGTGGGCTCTCGAAAGGTAAGCAGATAGGCGATGCCGCAGGCGGTGGTCAGCGCCGCAGGAATGATAAAAAACATCGGCCAGTTGACCGCACTCGTCGGGGAGGTGTAGTGATCCTTGAGCCACCCGGAGAAAAGAGTGCCCAGCCAGTTGCCGACGCCGAGCGTGACGAGCGTAAAGAGGCTCTGCGCGCTCCCCCGAATATCACGCGGCGAGACGCGGTCGATGTAGATATAGGAGGTGACGAAGACGAATGCAAATCCGATTCCATGAAACGACATAGAAGCCAGCACGACCCATACCGGCAGCTTCGCGTAACACACGAAGATGAAGTAGCGAAGCGGCCAGGCCAGTGCGCCGATCGTGAGGGTCTTGCGCATCCCCAGATATCTCAGCGACAGGGGGGTGAACAGGGCGAGACTGACGATCTCCGCGACCTGCGCGATACTCTTGTAGAGCGAGATCCGATCGTGGGCGATGTGCATCCCGTCCTGCATAAACGGCCCTGACCAGACATAGTAGAACTGGAACTCGGTCGAAATCAGGAAAGAGATCACCATGAAAACCAGGAAGCCGGGCACCGTGGCGAACATGCTGAATGCCTTCGTAAAGGCCCACGGATTTTTGGCTTCTTTGGAAGGCGGTGTATTCGGAAGCAGGAAGGCGACGACGGTTAGGATGACGGCGCAGACCGCCGCCAGGTACATCTCTTCGTACGGCGCCCAGACACCGGCGGCAATCGGATGCTGCGTGAGGTAGGCGGTCAGCGCCAGACTGGCGACGATCCAGCCGACCGTGCCGGCTGTGCGCACCACCGAGAAATCTCGTTCCTGTACGTCTGGGGCTGTGCCCTCTTTGCCGAGATGGAACATGGCGATGGAGTTCGCGATACCGATCGTGGGGGCGAACGCGAGGGACCATATCCACATCCACAGGATCAGTCCTCCCACGGAGTGCTGTGTGGCCATCATATAGGCCGAAAAGGCGCATACGATGGCGGCCAGTCCGAGATAGACCTGACTGGGCATGAGGCGGTCCACGATCTGCCCTCCGATGAAGGGGGTGATGATACACGCCAGCCAGAGCACTCCGTAGACGGCTCCTATTTGCGCGCCGGTAATATGCGGAATGCGTGAACTGAGTGTAGCGCCGAGAATAGGGGTCCATGCGCCCCAGACGGCGTACTGGAAAAACATCATGGCGCTTAGTTTGACCCGCAGCATAAGCCGAGAAGACATGGATAATACTCCTGGAACGAAGTTGCCCGGCAGATGGCGATCCGTCGATCCGGAAGAGCCACACGAGCGAACGGAAGGGCTGCCGCCACTATTGGACATCGACCGCTCAACTTCCTTCTCGACAGCAAAAACGAGGATCCCTCCGCCAAAAATGCGGTACTGCATAGCAGCGATACGCCGCCTTTGTGTCATACTCTTTTCAGTCTTTACGACGGGCCGGCATACTTGGAAAGGCTTAGATGGCAAGCTCTCTACAGGACAGAACCCACCGAATACTGATCGCGATCATTGCGCTCTCCTTCCTCCTCGGCGTTGTCTACGTTTTCTGCGTCCCAGCGGGACTGCCATACGACGAGCCGCCGCATTTCAACACCGTACAGTACTATGGTTCCCATTTTCGTCTGCCAGTACTCGGCGAACCCGGAACCACCTATGAGGCTTATCAGGCGCCTCTCTACTACAGTCTCTGCGCCCCCCTGGATCGGCTGATTCGGCCGCTGGGAATACGGGCGGAGTTTTATATTCTGCGACTGGCGGGCCTGCTGCTGCTGGTGCCTCTGGGGCTGTTTGCCTATCGCGTCGCCTCGAGAGCCTTCGGCAGCGATTCGTCGCCTGCCCTGCTGGCGGCGGCATTCGTCTGTCTCAATCCTGCGCTGCTCGCCATCGCGTCGAGTATACAAAACGACATGCTGTCCATCGTACTGTCATTTTGTATACTCGACGCTGTGGGGCGCTATGTACAGGACGCTCCTCTGACGACCCGGTCCGCCATCCGGTTGGGAGCGCTGATCTCGGCTGCCATGCTTACCAAGATGAGCGTGGTCTTTTTCCCTATTCCTATTGCCTGGTTCGCCTGGACACGGTACGGTCAGGCGGCGTTTCGTTATATGGCCCTGGTGATGGGCACTATCGTACTCTGCACCGGCTGGTGGTTTGTGCGCAATAAGCTTCTCTACGGCGACGTTACCGGAGTCGGCGCGATGCTGAAACTGGTGGGACAGACTCGTCCTCATATTGCGCTCTGGAAACCCTCGGTCCTGATCCCCTACCTGCGTAATTTCGTGGCGTACAGCTGGGTGCCTGTCGACTATTTCCGATCTTTGATCAAGTCGTCGCCATGGGAACGGGCTGTCGTACTGGTATCCACCGTGGGGGCGGCGGTCGGATGGTGGATCGCCGGGAAGGATGTGCGTCCGCCTGGTTCGGAATCGGCACGTGCATTTCGTAGATTTCTCCTGGTGGCCTACGGTGTCTGTTTCGCGATCTACCTTTACACCTACTTAAACGCCAACTCCTTTCCGCCCCGCGTGCTCTATCCGATGTTCATGGCCTATGCGGTTTTCTACTCGTTCGGCCTGTGCCAGATCTTTCGGCGCTTTGAGGCTCCGCAGAAACCCTTGGCAGCCGCCGTATTCGGTATTTTGCTGATTGTTCTGTCCTTCGCGATGTGCCGCAAAGCCAGGGCCTATCGGAACATTGACTTCCTGCCTGAAGTCAATCGATATACGGATACCAGTCACAAGACCTAAACATCCTCACTTTACGTCCTGTCTGCCCGCCATGCCGGAAAAACATGCCGGTTTTGCATGCCCTGAGAGATGAATCTATCCGTTAGACTTCACGCATGCAGGCGGCGTTGTGCCTCTCCAAATAAGGGCTTACGCGCTCCAAGATACGTAGATTCACGTAGAACTCCTTCGCTTACGAAACGGTAAACTGTTTTATACGTGCGAAGTTAGGAATCGACGACGCGCACGTATGGAATGGGAAAGGTACGGCGTGACTTATTTGAAAACGGTTATTATCGACGATCATGCTGCGATACGCAGCGGTTTGCGCCTTATGATGGAATGCGAACCGACGGTCGAAATCGTGGGTGAGGCAGGCAACGGACGTCTTGCTCTGGAGGCAGTCCGGACCCTCCATCCCGATCTGCTGCTATTGGACATCAATATGCCGGAAATGACCGGTCTGGAAGTCCTCAAACATCTCCGAACCGAAAGGAACCCTGTGTATGTGATCATTCTTTCCTGTCATTCGGACAGCCGCTATGTGGAGGCGGCCATCGAACTTGGAGCGAACGGGTATGTCGGAAAAGATTCCGGTACGGAGATCCTGATGGAGGCAATTCAGGCGATCCAGACAGGCGTCTTCTATATCGATCCCAATATCGTGGCTAGAGCCGCATAGCTCGAACCGGGCGCAGCGCGCATTTCCGCTGCCGAGCCTGGCAGGGCAGTCCAGATCGAGCATGCAAAGAGGAGAGCGACCCACAATCAGGGTTCGCTCTCCTCCTGCTGTTTTAAGCGTCCGGGGATATTCGGTTTCTGGCTTCGCCGGCCGAACCTGAATGGCGATGCGAGTTCACGCGAAGAGGAGAATGCCTGTACTTTGTGGAAACGGTGCTGTGGAAATGCTAAGGATGAGCATGTGCATGAGGCCTCTGCGCCGCATGGGAGCCTGCCTGGAGGC
>JAYTGR010000858.1:0-9328 GCA_043733205.1 Chthonomonadaceae bacterium | reverse complement strand
CCATCGCCGAAGACCGCCCCCCGCTCGTCGATGGCCGCGAAGCCCGCCACTCCGTCGATCTCCTCACCAAAATCTACGCCAAAGCATTCCCAGGTCAGAAACTCGGCCATGCGATTTAGGACAGGCCTAACAATTACCGCTTCACTTTTCATGTTGGATGACGGGACGATCATGAAGCAGTTATTTTCGCGCGTCTCCTTAGGCCATTGCTGCCAGCCTGCCGGGCAGAGCGCTCTGTGCTGTCCCGACTATATCTGGCAAAGTTATAATGAGGAAGGAAAACGGTCTTTGTCAGGTGAAGGTAGTTCCTAACGATCTGCCGGCCCCAATCCATCACGAAGGCGTGAGAGGCTTCGCACATGACGAAAGGTAATTTATGAAACTCGACGCAAACCCGCTCCCATCGCGACGCCAGTTTGTCAAAACTGCCGGCGGCGTGGCCGCCGTTTCAGCCCTGACCGCGCTCCAGCCCGCAGCCGTCCACGCTGCCGGAAGCGATCTGATCCAGGTCGCGCTCATCGGCTGCGGCGGACGCGGCAGCGGCGCTGCTATGAACGCTCTGGCCACCAAAAGCGGGCCGATCAAACTCGTCGCCATGGGCGACGCCTTTCCTGACCGCCTCAAGAGCAGTTACGACGCCCTCAGCCAGGCCGCAGGGAAACTAGTGGACGTACCGGAGGATCGAAAGTTTATCGGCTTCGACGCCTACAAAAAGGCGATGGATTGTCTCAAGCCGGGCGATGTGGTGATCCTGACGACCCCCCCGGCATTCCGCTGGGTGCATTTCCAGTACGCCATCGAAAAGCGGCTCAATGTTTTCATGGAGAAACCGGTCACGGTAGACGGCCCGACCAGTAAGCGGATGCTGAAACTCGCCGAAGAGGCTCAGGCAAAAAACCTCAAGGTGGGCGTGGGCCTCATGTCCCGCCACTCCCGTCCGCTTCAGGAACTGCACGAACGCATCCGCAGCGGCGAACTTGGGGAGATCCTCCTGATGCGCGGGTACCGCATGCATGGTCCCGCAGGCTATTTCGAGTCTCCGCCGAAACCGGCTGGCATTACCGATGTGGAATACCAGATCAGACGGTTCCACAGTTTCCTGTGGGCCAGCGGCGGCAACTTCAGCGACTTCTACATCCATATCATCGACCACCTATGCTGGATGAAGAACGCCTGGCCGGTCAAAGCCCAGGCGCTGGGCGGCCGGCACTACCGTCTCGAACCCGACGGCACTCCCTCTGTAGATCAGAACTTAGATACCTATTCGGTGGAATACACCTTTGCGGACGGCACCAAGTTCTTCTTCGATGGGCGCTGCATGAACGGCGCGGCAGGCATCTACTCGAGCTACATTCACGGCACCAAGGGCATCGCCGTCGCTTCCGCCGCCAACGACTGCGGAACGCCCTCCTCCATCTATCGAGGCCAGAACGAGACGCCCGCGAATCTGGTCTGGCAGTCCAAGGACGCCAGCAACCCATATCAGAACGAGTGGGACGAACTGGTTGAGGCTATCCGCAGCAACAAGCCCTACAACGAAGTCAAGCGCGGTGTAGAGGCGAGCGTGGTCACCAGCATGGGCCGTATGGCGGCGCATACGGGCCAGGAGGTCAGTTTCCAGGACATGCTCAACTGCGACCACGAATTCGCCCCGGATCTGGACAAACTGACGCGGGAATCTCCGGGACCGCTGCCGGCCGACGCCAAAGGCCGCTATCCTGTGCCGCAGCCTGGAATCACGGTGAAGCACGAGTACTGACACCCTCACAGAGACCTCGGATCGGACAGCCCCTCCTGCGCAAGGAGGGGCTGTCTGTTGGCGCTCCGCGATTCGATCTCCTGCGGCCGACAATCCGCCATTTCGCGGACGTCGCTGCGCGGAAATGCTCCTATACTACTGGTATCCGACGAACGTCGGGGGCGCACCGAGCGCAGGAACACGATGCGGGCAAGGAGACAGCCATGTTGACCACTTTTCAGAAGTCGGATACCGAGATCGTAGAACAGGTCGTGCAGGAGCTGCGCTGGGACTGTCGGACGGAGACGAGTCCGATTCAGGTATTCGTCACCGACGGCATCGTGAGGCTGACCGGCCGGGTTAAAAACTACGCGATCAAACTGGCCGCCGAAGAGGCCGCGCATCGTATCGCCGGTGTGGCTGCCGTTACAGACAGTATCGACGTGAAGATCCCCTACAGCGAGTTCCGAGCCGACTGCGAAGTCACAGAGGCCGTTACACGGACGCTGGAATGGAACGTACTGGTTCCTGCAGAGCGAATCTCGGTCATGGTCGATGACGGCATCGTGGATCTCTCCGGAACGGTGGACTGCCTGTCGCAGCGGGAAGAGGCCGAGCGGGCCGTGATCAATATGCGCGGCGTGCGGGGAGTCACCAACGATCTGATCGTACAGGCCCAGCCCATTGCCGTGGAGACTATCGGTGCCGACATCCGAAACACGCTGCAGCGTCAGGCCGTCGCGTCTGCGCCGGAGGTAACGGTAGAGGTGACTCAGGGCGCTGTCCGCCTGTCCGGCGTGGTGCCCTCGTGGGAGCAGCGCTGCGCCGTCATGACGGCGGCCAGGTTCGCGCACGGCGTGCAGCAGGTGGTCGATGACCTCAAAATCGCCCCGATCCTCCGCACCGCGTAATTTAGAGCCAGCGGCGGAAGGCGAGGGAGGCGTTGAGGCCACCGAAGGCGAAGGAGTTCGAGAGTGCGTATTCGACCTCTGCGGCGCGGGGCCGATTGGCGACGATATCGAGGGGGCATTCGGGATCGGGCGTGGTGTAGTTGATGGTTGGGGGGAGGAGGCTGTTCTGCAGGGCCAGCAGCGTGGCGACCGCTTCCAGGCTGCCTGCCGCGCCGAGGGTGTGGCCGTGAACCGACTTGGTGGCGCTGACCGCGACCTGCGGGGTGTGCGGGCCGAACACGATCTGCGCGGCGCGGGATTCGGTGAGATCGTTCAGACGGGTTGCCGTGCCGTGCGCGTTGAGGTGGGTGATCTGGGTCGGATCGAGGCCGGCATCGGTGAGGGCGGACTGCATGGCGCGGGCCATGCCCGACTCGGTGGGCTGGGTGAGATGATGCGCGTCGGAGGACATGCCGAAGCCAACGATCTCGCCGTAGATAGCCGCGCCGCGCGCCTGAGCGCGTTCCAGCGGTTCCAGGGTCAGGATGGCAGCGCCTTCGCCCAGGCTCATGCCGGTGCGGTCGGCGGAGAAGGGGCGGCAGGTGTCCGGCGACACCACCCGCATCATCTCCCACGCTTTCAGATTGACTCCGGTGAGCGAAGCCTCGCTGCCGCCGGTGACGGCGGCGTCCAGAAGCCCGCTGCGGACCATCCAGTACGCCTGCCCGATGGCGTGGGCAGAGGAGGCGCAGGCGCTGGTGATCGTAAACGACGGCCCGGTGATGCCGAACTCCATGGCGATGAAGCTGGCTCCGGCGCTGCCCATACAGCGGGCGACCGTGTAGACGCTGGGACGGCCGTCGTGCTCGTAGTAGCTCTGGTGCGCCCGGTCGGTGGCGTACTGCCCGCCGCAGCAGTTGCCGGTGATGACGCCGATCCGCTCGGGCGCGCAGGGTTTTGGCTCCCAGTGCGCATCCCGCAGGGCCTGCCGGGCGGCGATCAGCGCGAACTGGGCGAACCGGTCCATCTGCTCGCTGTGCTTCCGTTCGAAGTGGGCGAGCGGATCGTAGTTCGGAACCATGGCGGCGCTGTGAATCTTCGAGGCGGAGGCGGTCTCCGGCGGCAGGGGACGGATCGCCGTCTCGCCGCGCAGCAGTCCCTGCCAGAACGTCTCCACTCCCTCGCCTAAGGCAGAGAGCACCCCTAACCCGGTGACCACGACCCGCCGACTCATGCCAGGTCGCCGCCGTCTGAGCGTGTGCCGCCGTCGCCGCCGGTATTGGCTCCGGCCAGCGCCAGTTTCTGCGCCGAGCGCTTCTCCGCGATGAGGGTCGCCGCCGGAATCTTCACGTTCCAGACCAGTCCCAGCCGTTTCAGGGTGGTGATGATCACGGCGTTGACGTCGATCTGCCACCAGTCGAGCCCATGCTTGGCGGAGTTGGGAAACGCGTGATGGTTGTTGTGCCAGGCCTCTCCGAACGAGAGAAGTGACAGCCAGACGTTGTTCGTGCTGAGGTCGCGGCTTGGGAACGGACGGCGGCCGAAAAGATGACAGATGGAGTTGATGCTCCAGGTGATATGATGCACGAGGAAGAGCCGCACCAGTCCGCCCCAGAGCAGTCCGCGCAGCGCGCCGGCCCAGGAGTGTGTCCAGACGCCTTCGACGACTGTTGGGATCAGCAGCCCCAGCCCCAGCCATAAGAAGTAGGTGCGATTGATGCGCGTCAGCAGGGGGTCGCGCAGCAGATCGGGTACGTTCCGCCACCAGTTGCGCGCCTGCGGCACCAGCATCCAGCCGACATGCGAGTGCCATAAGCCTTTTACCCAGCCGCGCAGTCCGCTGCCTTCAAGGTGGGGTGAGTGCGGATCGCCGGGCCGGTCGCTGTGCTTATGATGCCGCCGATGCAGAGCCACCCAAAAAAGGATAGGCCCCTGCCCCGCCATCGAGCCCAGCACAGCCAGCACGGCGCGCACGGAACGATGGGCCTCGAAGGCGCGATGCGAATAGAGGCGATGGTAACCGACGCCGATGCCCGCTACGGTCAGGCAGTACATGACCGCCATCATGGCGAGTTCCAGCGCTCCCACCCCGTGTCCCCACAGCGTCACCGTCGCGATGCCCATACCGATCAGAGGCACTGTCACCATGAGCAGGGCCACGCGCTGCTCCATACGCTCTACTTTCGAGAAGGCGACGGCAGCGACAGCCTCGACACCGGCTCTTTCACTGCCCGGCGGCGAACCCTCTTTTTCCGGGTCGGCCTGCCTGTCTGCGGAGGGCTTTGCTTCGGCTGTCGGTAGCTTTTCAAGAAGTTCATTCATTCGTTTTAGATTCCCGATCCTGGATATCGCGGCAACGCAAAACCTGGTGGCAGGGGACTGACTTACTGCGCCCCGCAATTCGGCTTTACGGGCCGGGCTTCACTGTTATATACGCTTTTGTCTGGCTTTCGTTCTCATTCCATACGGCCCCACCCGTCAGAAAAGCACGGATGCATGTGCAATTGAGAATAGCATATTCTTACCCCCAAACGCCATAGGTTTCCGCAACTTCCGGCCGCAGGAGGGAGAACAGCCGACGACGGCGAAAGAGAAGAGCAATGGGCACCAAGGATTTCGGACATGAGGGCGCGATGACAAAGCAGGAATACAACTCTCTTCGGCCATTCTCTTCTGCAGTGGGCAGAGTTCGGCAGCCGCCGGGCAGCGGCCAGGATGCAGGACGATGCAGACAGGCATTTTGGGAGCAGATCGTGGGCGGGCGCTGTTCTTTACAGCCCGGTCTCCGCTTCCGGCGGGCCAGTATGTGGCTCGTTCTGCCCCTGTTGCTGGCGGCCCACTCCGGCCGGGCAGATATGCTCACTCCGGAAGACACTGCGTTTTTCGAAAGTAAGGTCCGGCCCCTGCTGCTCGCGCAGTGTTACAGCTGCCACGGCGACAAAGCGGTGCAGGGCGGCCTGCGGCTCGACAGCAGAGACGCGCTGCTCAAAGGCGGAGAGCACGGCGCGGCGCTGATCGCAGGCAGGCCGGAACAGAGCCTGCTCATTCGCGCCATACAGTACACCGACAAGAGCCTGCAGATGCCGCCCAAAGGCCGGCTGTCCGACGCGCAGATCGCGGCGCTGATCGAATGGGTTCGGCGCGGCGCGCCCGACCCGCGCACCGCCGCGCCAGCCCCTTCCGCCGGCAGAGTCATCGATATTGCGGCTGGGCGCAGACACTGGGCGTTTCAGCCGCTGAAGTCCGCCGCGCCTCCTGCGGTCAAAAACGCTGCGTGGTCCAAAAATCCGATCGACCGCTTTATTCTCGCGAAGCTGCAGTCGAAGGGCATGAAGCCCAACCCCTATGCCGGCCGCCGCACCCTCATTCGCCGCGCCACCTTCGATATGCTGGGCCTGCCTCCGACGCCGGCAGAGGTCCAGGCGTTCGTCGATGACAGGTCGCCGGACGCCTGGACGAAGGTCGTGGACCGTCTGCTGGCTTCGCCGCACTATGGGGAGCGCTGGGGCCGTCACTGGCTCGATCTCGCCCGCTACGCCGACAGCCACGGCTACGAGCAGGACTACGACCGCCCGTACGCCTACGCCTACCGCGACTTCGTCATCAAGGCCCTGAACGCAGACCTGCCTTTCAACCGGTTTATCCAGTGGCAGCTCGCGGGCGACGAGATCGATCCGGAGAACCCGATGGCGCTGGCGGCGACGGGTTTCCTCGGCGCAGGGGTCCACAGCACGCAGATCACCAAGAATCAGGTGGAGAAGGAGCGCTACGACGAACTCGACGACATGCTCTCCACGACCGGAACCTCGATGCTGGGCCTGAGCGTCGGCTGTGCGCGCTGTCACAATCACAAGTACGACCCGATTCCCAATCGGGACTACTATCGTCTGCTCTCGACGTTCACGACGACCGTCCGCAGCGACATGGAGGTGGTTCTCGACCCGGAGGGCTCTAAAAAGGCAAAAGCCGCTTTCGATGCCGCCCACGCGCCTCTGGCCGAGAGCCTGCATAAGTTCGAGACAGACGCGCTGCCGCAGCGTTTCGCGCAGTGGCTGCAGAGCCCGGAGGCGCGAAAGCCGGTCCACGGCTGGAACACGCTGGCCTTTACGTCGGCGAAATCCGCAGGCGGCGCGACGCTGACCCCGCAGCCGGACGGCTCCCTGCTCGCAAGCGGGACCAATCCCGATTTCGACACCTATACCTTCGTCACCACGACGCAGCTGACCCGGATGACAGCGATCCGCCTGGAAGCCCTCGCGCATCCGTCATTTGTGAAGGGCGGACCAGGCCGGGCGGGAAACGGCAACTTCGCGCTGACCGACTTCCGCGTTACCGCCGCCCCGCTCGATGGAACGAGCAAGTCTATAGAGCTGAAGCTGATAAAACCGCGTGCGACCTTTCAGCAGATCGGGCTGCCGATTGCCGCCGCCATCGATGCGGACCTGAAATCGGCCTGGGCGGTCGATCCGCAGTTCGGCAAAGATCATGCCGCCGCTTTCGAGCTGGAACCTCCCGTCGGGTTCGCGGGTGGGACGGTGCTGACTTTCACGCTGAAGTTCGATAACAACAACATGCACAGCATCGGCAGGCCGCGTCTCTCAGTCACGACTGCTATGCCCGACCTTGCCCTCGATGCCCCGAGCCGCCCCGAACGCCTCGCCGTTCTGCTGGCCGATCCCAATCGCGACGCTTCGAAACTGTCCGGTGTGGATCGAGAGGCGCTGCTCGCCTGGGCAGGCACGAGCGACCCGGAGTGGCAGCGGCTGAACGCGCAGGTGCAGGCGCATCTGGCACAGGCCCCGCAGCCCACGCTCCAGAAGATGATGGTCTGCAGCGAGGGCGTAAAAGCGATCCGCACTAATACGCAGGGCGGCGACTTTTTGGAGCAGACACACTTCCTGCTCCGCGGCGACCCGAACCAGAAACAGGGCGTCGCCACCCAGGGCTTCCTGCAGGTTCTGATCCCAGCCAACGACACCGAAAAGCATTGGCAGCTGACGCCTCCCTCCGGCGCGCACACCTCGTATCGCCGCCGTGCCCTCGCCGCCTGGATGACCGACACCGACGCGGGCGCTGGGGCCCTGCTGGCGCGGGTGAGCGTGAACCGGCTCTGGCAGCACCACTTCGGACGCGGGATCGTCGGCACCCCTTCCGACTTCGGGACGCAGGGCGAGCGGCCCTCCCACCCGGAACTGCTGGACTGGCTGGCGTCCGAACTGGTGCGGAACGGCTGGCATCTCAAGCCGCTGCACCGCCTGATGCTGACCAGCGCCGCCTACCTGCAGTCCGCTGCCGACAACGCCGCGCAGTCCGGCACGGACCCACAGAACCGCCTCTGCTGGCGCTTCAGCCGCCATCGCCTGGAGGCGGAGGCGGTGCGCGATTCACTGCTCGCCGTCAGCGGCGAACTGGACCCGACGATGTTCGGCCCCGGCACTCTCGACGAGGGCATGAAGCGGCGCAGCATCTACTTCACCGTGAAGCGCAGCCGTCTCATTCCTACCCTGATGATCTTCGACGCGCCGGACGCGCTGCTCTCGCTGCCGGTCCGCTCGTCCACCACGATCGCCCCGCAGGCGCTGCTGCTGATGAACAACGACCATGTGCGGGAATTCGCCCGAAGCCTCGCCCATCGTATCTCCCCCAAACCGGACACGCCCGCATCCGAGGCGATCGCGAACGGCTACCTCCTGACCCTGAGCCGTCCGCCTTCCAGGCAGGAGCTTGCAGACACACTCGCCTTCCTGCAGACGCAGACCGAGTCGTATCACGCCTCCGGACAGCCGAAGCCGTACGACCTCGCACTGATCGATCTCTCTCAGGTACTCTTAGGCCTGAACGAGTTCCTGTATATCGAATAAGGCACTATCATGGACAAACACAATCATTTTCATGCCTCTCCGAGTCGGGTCTTCGCGTCGCGCCGGGATTTTCTGCGGCTGACCGGTTCCGGGTTCGGGATGCTGGCGCTCTCGGGCCTGATGGAGGCGGCAGGCGCGCAGGCGCTGCACGCATACGATGGCGCCTTCTATCCGCCGCCCGATCCCAAGCATCCGATGGCGCCGCGCTCCGGCTCTCTGAACGCCAAAGCCAAGCATGTCATCTGGCTCTTTATGAACGGCGGACCGTCGCAGGTCGATACATGGGACTATAAGCCGGAACTGGCGAAACACAATGGGCAGGAGCTGAAGGGTTTCGACAAGGACACGGGCTTTTTTGTGGATCAGGTCGGGCCGATCATGCAGTCGCCCTTCAAGTTTCAGCAGCATGGCCAGAGCGGGACCTGGGCACCGGAGATCTTCCCGCACCTTGCGGAGCATGTGGACGACATGGCCTTCCTGCACGCCTGCCACACGGAGACCAACAACCATTCGCCCGCCCTGTTCGAGATCAATACGGGCATGAGCCGCATGGGCTTTCCGAGTGTGGGCGCGTGGGTGACTTATGGCCTGGGCACATCGAGCCAGAATCTGCCCGGCTTCGTAGTGATGTACGATACGCTGGGGCGCGGTCTGCCGAAGGGCTATGCGCAGAACTGGGGCGCGGGCTTCCTGCCCGGTATCTACCAGGGCACAGCGCTGAAAGGGCAGGGCGCACCGATGGACAATCTGCTGCGGCCTGCCACGATGACCGACGACCAGCAGCGCAATCAGCTCGGACTGCTGGCGAAACTCAACAGGACGCACCTGCAGCAGAACGA
>JAYTGR010000857.1:0-1067 GCA_043733205.1 Chthonomonadaceae bacterium | reverse complement strand
ATCGCTGTCACCCGATGCCGTTCCAGCTCGAAGCCTTCAAGATGGCCGAGCAGACCGGCGCGCGGCGCGAAATGCGCGGCTGGTTCTGGGCATTGCTGCTGGCGGGCGGCTTCGGCATGCTGTGCGCCTTCTGGGCGCTGCTGCACGCCGACTACGCTTACGGCCTCAAGTGGAGCGATACCAGCGGCTGGGACCGCTATGCGGGCTGGCTGAAAGCGCCCAAGCCCGCCAATACCTCGGCGGCGCTGGCGATCGTCGTCGGCTTCCTATTCGCGGCCTTCTTGCAGGCCATGCGCGTCCGCTTCTTCTGGTGGCCTTTCCACCCGCTCGCCTACGCCGTGTCCGGCTCGTGGGAGATGAACCTGCTCTGGCTGCCCCTGTTCATCGCCTGGCTCACCAAGGTCCTGCTGCTGCGCTACGGCGGCATGCGGACCTACTCCGGCGCTCTGCCCTTCTTCTACGGCCTGATTTTAGGCCAGTTCATCCCCGGCAGCCTGCTCAACATCTGGGGCATTCTGACGCAGAACCCGACTTATCAGTTCTGGCAGTGAGGACGCGGGAGGAGAACCATTACCAGGATTCGAGGCGCGATGTTGACATTTCTTGCTTCAGTCACTATACTATGACTGAAGTGGCATCGGTCGCTAGTCATCGTCCTAAGAAGGAATTTAAAGTCAATGCAGAAACCAGCAAAGAAAGCCGGCTTCACCCTGATCGAGCTGCTCGTCGTCATCGCGATAATCGCGATTCTCGCAGCCATTCTGTTCCCGGTCTTCCAGAAGGTCCGCGAGAACGCCCGCCGAGCCTCCTGCTCGTCCAACCTCAAGCAGCTCAGTCTGGCCGTGGTCCAGTACAGTCAGGACAATGACGAGGCGGTCACGTCGTCCTGGGTCGGCAACGGCGGCTGGCAGTATTCAAGCCCGGACCCTGTTAACCCTAAGTCCAAGTGGATGGACTCGGTCTACCCGTTCGTCAAGAGCGTTGACGTGTACCACTGCCCTGATGACACGGGCGACCCCACTTTGAAGAGCAACGCGGACACGAACACGCATCCCACCGGCCAGTAC
>JAYTGR010000856.1:0-1067 GCA_043733205.1 Chthonomonadaceae bacterium | reverse complement strand
AGACGCAGGAAAGCCCGCAGCACGTCTTTGATCTCAGTGGCCTGCGCCGCTGCCTCCAGCCCTTTGCCCGAAACATCCCCCAGGACGAGCGCGATGCGGCTGTCGGCCAGCATGAATCCGTCGAGGAAGTCCCCGCCAACAGTGTCGCCGCGGTCTGCCCATGCAGAGGAGTAGACCGTTGCCACGGACAGGTCGGGGAAGGTATCCTCGGCGATCCCGAACAGCAAGGGGCGGGTCAGAGCCAGAGCGATGCGCTCGTTCCGGGCAGCAGCGGCAGAAATCTCTTGTTCGGCAGCCTTGCGCTCAGTGATGTCACTCAGCACGCCCTCGATCCGCACATGGCTGCCCTCCGGGTTGTAGTAGGGTCTGCCGTGGGACTGGACCCAGCGCATCTCGCCGCTCGGGGTGATGATGCGGTACTCGAAGCCAAAGTCGGTTTTCTCCTTGATGGCCTGGTCCACAATGTCCCTCATGACGCCAACGTCCTCTGGGTGGACCATCGACCAGGCCAGTTCCCCTGTGGCCTCTCTGTTGCAGTCCGTCGGGAGGCCGAAAATCTCACAGCAGCGCGCTGTCCATATCAATTCGTCCGTGGCGGGAATCAGCTTCCAAACCCCGACTTTCGCTCCCTCAGTAGCGAGACGCAGCCGTTCCTCGCTCTCGCGGAGGGCGTCCGCGCCGCGCTTTCGCTCGGTGATGTCGCGGATGTTGCACTGGATAACGCTGTGCCCATTCTCGCGGTAGATGTTGCTGACGAACTCCACCTCACGCCGCGCACCGCTGCGATTTTGAAGCGGCAAGTTCTCATAGCGGATGTAACCGTCCCGGTGAAGCCGCTCGAACGCCTCCTTGCTGGCCTCCTTATCCTGGAGCAGGCCGATCTCCCATAATTCCTTTCCAATGAACTCCTCGCGGGGGTAGCCGAGCAGTTCGGCCATGAAAGGGTTGGCATCGGTGATTCTGTCTGTCTCCGAATCGAGGATCAGGATGCCGTCGCGGGCGGCCTCGAACAGCCGCCGGTAGCGCAGTTCCGAGACCGTCAGGGCGTTCGCGATATCATCCGCGTG
>JAYTGR010000855.1:0-1067 GCA_043733205.1 Chthonomonadaceae bacterium | reverse complement strand
GATGCCCTGCTGGTTGTGCCGTTTGCTTTGACGATTCATGCCCAACAGGCGGCTGTGCCTGCAAAGGTGGGGGCGGAGATATCGCCAGCGGTGGCGCGGTATATCAAGGTGCCGGCGGGGAAGATTTTGTTGCAGGATGTGCGGGTGATTGACGGCACGGGTGCTGCTCCGATGGAGCACCAGATGATCCTGATCGAAGCCGGAAAGATCGTAAGCATCAGGCCAAATGCGAAGGACCAGGTTGTATCGCCGGAGACGGCCGTTATTAATTTGACGGGGCGGACCGTGTTTCCGGGGCTGGTGGGGATGCATGACCACATGTACTACATTGCGCGACCGAACCTTGATGCGCAGGGACATTCGGAGCCGCCGCTGATTGTGCCGGAGCTGCCGTTTTCGTCGTCGCATCTGTATTTGGGAACGGGTGTGACGACGCTGCGGACTACTGGATCGGTGGAGCCTTATACGGACCTGAATCTGCGGCAGGAGATCAATGAGGGCCGCATGCCGGGGCCGCACATGGATGTGACCGGGCCATACCTGGAGGGGACGGGCTCGCCGTTTATGCAGATGCACCAGCTGCGCGACGCGGAGGATGCGCGCGCGACTGTGGACTTCTGGGCGAGGCAGGGCGTGACCAGCTTCAAGGCGTATATGTACATCACACGCGCAGAGCTGAAGGCGGCGATCGATGAAGCGCACAGGCACGGGCTGAAGATTACCGGTCATTTGTGCTCCGTGACATATGCGGAGGCGGCGGATCTGGGTATCGATGACCTGGAGCATGGGTTTTTTGTGAACACGCAGCTGGACCCGGGGAAGACGCCGGATGTTTGTCCGGAGACGGCTGGAAATCCGACGTTGGCGAAGATGACCGCAGGGTCGGCGGAGGCGAAGGCGCTGATCGATTTACTGGTGAGCCATCATGTGGCGGTGACGTCGACGCTGCCGGTGTTTGAGTCGGATGATCCGAGCCATGTGCGGTTGCAGTCGCGGGTGCTGGAGACGATGTCGGAACCTTCGCGCACGGCGTATTTGTACACGCGGAATCTGGAGTTGATGCGGGC
>JAYTGR010000854.1:0-9349 GCA_043733205.1 Chthonomonadaceae bacterium | reverse complement strand
TGCGCGATCTGACAGCCCTGCAGAGGGCGACGGACCAGGCACAGCAGAGTGCGGTAACGCAGGCTAAACAGAGTGCCGACCGGCTGGCCGGGCTTGCTGGAACCCGAGTAGTCGGTATCCTGGAGATACAGGAAGGGACCATCACAAGAGCTGAGCCGTTTCTTCAGAGCTCAGCGAAGGCCAACGACGGCCGGATCCCAGAGGAGACAACGCTGCTGTCCGCCGAGATCACCATCACCTTTGAACTCGCGTCCCCAGCGTCGGAAAACCTTGCGCGGTCCCTGCCAGGTAAACAGACCAGGGAACCGAAACGGAAGCAAAAGCCGGGCCGCTGACCGGGCCAGCTTGGTGCGGCTTTCAGGGCAGCTTGGGAGCCGCGTGTCGCTTGCGCTGCTGCTCGGTCGCGAGGCGATGGGCTTCTGCGCCTGCCCAGATATCGGTGCATCGGCCTCGGCTGGTCGCCGTGCGGGCGGCGAGATTGACGAGCAGTTCCTCACCGGCGGCGAGGTCGGTGAGTTTGACCTGCCGTCCGCCTTTCCAGACGCGGGTTCTGTCATCAACCTCCAGTTCCATACGGCCGAAGTCGGGCGCGACACGCGGTTCGAGGATATAGTCCACCTGCACGGGCGCGGGATGCCGGGCCACGATAAGCCTGCCTGCGTCGAGCTGCGCCGCTTCCAGGCGATAGGTCAGCGTGTTACTGGCAAGATAGGAATATTCGTCTTCGACGACGGAGGCTTTGGTGAAAGCGCCCGTCTCGTCCTGATAGAGAAAGAAGAGGCAGCGCATTCCCAGAGGCAGATCCTCCAGCTCGGCGTCTGCATTGAGATACATGACTTTGCCGACAGGCAGCAGCGTGAAATCCATCCGTTCGTGGGTACGATCGACGCGGAACTGACCGGAGCGGTGCACGGCGTCCAGCTTTACCAGTTCGCCGCCGACGCGATGCTCCGAGTGGTCGGGGGGAAACTTGCCGGGCTGAAGCTGATACCAGGGCAGATTCTCGTTCCCGAAATCGGTGCGATAGGGAAAGTCCGCCGTCTGGAGTTCCTTCGAATCGGCGGGCTCCTCATCGTGCCCTCCGGCATACAGCCCCTCCCCAAACGGCATGGGTTCGATGGGCCAGGAGGGGGGGAAGAGGCGGACAATGCGGCCTTTGCGGAAGCCTTCGAGCATCAGTTCGGGCTGAATGACCAGCCGCACACCGCTGCACCCGTAGCAGTCGGTCGGTGCGCTTTGAACCTCCTGCACCGTGGCCCCTTTGTTGGTCACGTTCGGAAGGTAGGTGCGCAGATGCTCGTTGGCGACGGCAACGGAGATCCGGCGATGCTCCTTCGCCCACTGGGCAGGATCGATGCCTTCCTGTTTGAACAGCGCCTGCAGGGAGGCGGGCTCGCTGCTGAACAGGGTGACGATGAGCTTATCCCCCTCCACACGATCTATCCAGGCAGCCACTCCACGCGCTTTGACGAATGCGAAATGCCTCCTGCGCTGCTGCTCGGTCGCGAATTTGTGGGTCTCAGCCCCAACCCAGATGTCGGTACAGGTGCGGGGCGCATGCAGAGAACCACCTGTAAAGTTGAAGAGAAGCTCATCACCTGCCGCGAGGTCGCTCAGTTTTACCTGCTTTTCGCCTTTCCAAACCTGGGTTCTGGCATCTGCGAGAATCTCTTTTGGCACGGCTTCGGGCTCGGTCTTCGACACGCTGTGCCTCGTTACGAGCAGCCTGCCTGTCTGCACATTCGCTGCATCCAGCCGATAACTGAATCCATGATTGGCGGTCATGGTGTATTCGTCCTGCATGGTGACGGCCTGGGTGAAGTTCCCTTTGTCGTCCTGGCAGAGGAAGAACAGGAAGCAGGTTCCCATCGGCACATCCCGCAGATCGGCCTCGGCATTGAGATAGTAGATGGACCCGAAAGGCGGCAGTGTGAAGTTCACCAGTTCGCCGGTGCCGTTCGTGCGGAAAACGCCGGAGCGATGGATGTAGTCCGCTTCCACCAGTTCGCCTCCGACCCGGTGATCGGAGTGATAGGGCGGAAATTCGCCGGGTTTGAGCCGATACCAGGGCAGATTTTGATTCGCGAAGTCGGTGCGAAATGGATATTTTGCGTCGGTCTGGCCTGCAGGCGCGGGCTGTGCGGCCTGCGTGAAAAGCAGAAGCAGAAGCAGAAGGATCGGAGAGAGCGGCACTCTCATCCGATGACCTCCGACACCGGTCCCAGACTGTCTACGAACTTCTCGGCATTGACCTCCATTTTCTGCATCATGGTGAGCATGACATTGCTCAGACGGGCTTTCTCGTCCTTGGGATTGCCGCAGAGGCTGCGCCATTCGTCGTAGCTGAGCGTGTACTCGCCGTTAACGTGCGACCGGTTGTAATCGATGTGCTGGCCGTGCTTCAGCCCCAGGCCACGGCCGCCGGCGAGCAGGATGGGCAGGTTGCTGTTGGAGTGACTGTGTCCATAGCTCATCCCACTGCCGAACAGTACCATCGTGCGGTCGAGCAGCGTCTCCCCATCCTCAGTTTCGGCCTGAAGGCGATCGAGGAAATGCGCGAACTGCTGCATGATGAACGCGTCGCTGTGGGCGAGCCGCGCCAGGATTTCGGGATCGCCGTTGTGATGCGAAAGGTTATGGCGGGACTGCGTGATGCCGATCTCCGGGATCGCGAGCCCATTGCCCTCGCTGCCATTCATATAGGTGACCACACGCGTCATGTCGGTGCGCAGGGCGAGCACGATGAGATCGAACATGGTGCGCCAGTATTCGCCGGCCTGCGCCTTGGAGACCTCGCGCAGGAAAGGCGCGCCGTTCACCTTCGGCTTCGGCACATCGAGCCAGGCATCCAGGCGCTCGGTGCGCTGCTCGATATCGCGCACCGAGTGCAGATACTCGTCCAGTTTGGTGCGATCGTTGACGCCGAGGCCGCTGCGGAGAGAGTTGGCATCGTCCAGCACTTCGTCCAGCACAGAGCGGCGGCGATTCAGACGGAGGCGCTGGGCTGCCACACCGCCCGATTCCTCGCCGAAGAGCCGGTTGAAAACGTTGCGGGGGTTGTCCTCTGCGGGGAGCGGCACACCATCACGCGAAAAGGCCAGCGTATTCGAGTTGTTCGGCTGACCTGTTCCGGAGCTGATGGAGAGCTCCAGGGAGGGAAAGCGCGTATGCTTCGACGTGACCTCCGCCATGAGCTGGTCGCAGGAGACGGTGTTATGATACTGCCGCGCACTCTGCGCATCGATCTTCGCGCCGGTGAGCCAGGTATCGGCGCAGACGTGGGCCTGGCCCAGCCCATTCGGATGGTGCAGGCCGCTGAAAAGGGTAAAATCCTCACGGTGCTTCTCCAGAGGCTTCAGCGACGGCGACAGTTCATAGCCGCGCCCGGACTTCGTCACCTGCCAGGCCATGCCGTTCACGCCGTTCGGGATATAGACAAAGACACTGCGGCGCGGCTTCGCCACAGCGCCTGCCGAAGCAAACAGAGGCGTCATCGCATCCAGGAGCGGCAGGGCCATCACGGTGCCGCCCCCGCGCAGGAAGTGACGGCGCGAAAGCAGCCAGCGCTGAGAGAGATAGTTACTCATGATTTCGATGTCCTTTTCCTGTTCGTCCGTGCAGGTCACATCACCAAGGCGCCATTGAGAAGGAGCCTTTAAGCGGTCCGGCGCTGGAAGTCGAAGAGTTTGATGTGGCCGAAGGAGGGGTACTTGCCGTCCTTACTCTTTTTGCCCTGCCCTGTCAGTCCGCAGAGAGCCAGTTGAGTGCCGCTGTTCAGCCACGCGGCGTCCGTTACGCGCATTCTGGAGTCGGCGGCGTGAAGCATGTGGCCGGAGGCGGCATCGAACAGCGCTGTGTTCCATTTGCCTACCGCGAGACGGCCTGCCATGAGAAACACCTTTTGGTCGGGATGGAACCGCAGCACTTCCATCAAACCGCCTCCCGCATCGGAATCCTTGATCTCCGATACTTTGCGCGGCGGATTTTCCGTCCAGGCGAAACGCTGCCAGGTCTGTTTGCCGTTGCCGGACATCGGATCGACCATCGGCCCCATCCCGCCCACGAGCAGATCCCGGCCATCCGGGCTGAAGGTCATCTCGAAGATGCCCCCGATATAGAGGTGGCTCTTGATGATGCCCCAGCAGGTAAAATCCGGAGTGGTCCAGGCCGCAGCCTGCTTCCCGGTCTGGAGATCCCACACGCGCACCTCGCCCATGAGGTTCGCGGCAGCGATATAGCGGCTGTCCGGGCTGAAGGCGACCGACAGCGTCGGAGGCACATGCGGAAAGGCCCAGCGCAGTTTCCCAGTGGCGGTCTCGAAGACTTTGACACTCGGTTCGCTTTCGGCGGCAGGCTCGTACTTGTAGCCGCCCGCCCTATACTGGCCGGTCACGGTGCCGACGAACTGCTCATCGGGAGAGACACGCATCTTCCAGGACCAGAACTTGTGGGCCTCGACGGTGCGCACCGGTTTACTGTCGGCAGGATTTAGCCAGAGCAGCGCCCCGTCGTATCCGGCAGAGATCACCCGATCCGCTTTGGGCAGATATCGGACACCGCTCGCATAGCTGGTGTGCCTGCCCAGGAGCCTGTGCTCGCCTGTCTCGGCTGCCACTTCGTAGACGCCGCCATCAAAACAGGCCGCGAAGAGGCGTTTGCCGTTGGGATGGGCGTCCATCGCGTACACGCCGGTCGGCAGGGTCCACTCTTTGGCAGCGGCAAGCTTCACCTCGGCGTCGGCAGCGCCTGCTTTGGTCGGAGTTTCCAGTGCGCTCATAGGAGTATCTCCCGTATCGGGGCGGCGTGATCTTCCACCCGATAGAAAGTGGCGATGTCCGCCTCATCGTACTCGGCATAGGGATCGATGCCCAGCGCGGAGAAGATCGTCGCGAAGAGGTTCTTTTCATCGAATGGCTTTTCGGTCACCTCGACGCCGTCGCTGTCGGTCGCACCCACTACCATGCCGCGCTTGATACCTGCTCCGGCCATCGCCAAGCTCCAGGCGTCCGGATAGTGATCGCGGCCTCGGGCGACGTTGAGCCACGGTGTGCGGCCGAACTCACCCATTATCACCACCAGCGTTTTGTCGAGCAGACCGCGCTCTTCGAGATCCGTAATCAGGTTGTAGATGATCCGATCCACTTCCGGCACGAGCATCTGATAGACCTCGTGCTGGAACACATGGCAGTCCCAGGGCATACCGTTCGAGACCATCACGAAGGGCGCACCGTTTTCGACCAGATTGCGCGCCAGCAGAGTGTGCAGGCCGAAATTGCCGGGGCCATAACGCGCGCGGTCTTTCGGGTCCACCTTATTCAGGTCGAACAGGTCGGCGCAGCTCATCAGCCCTTTGACGCGCGAGAAGACGGCATTCTGGGAAGAGGCCGCTGCGCTGGCACGGTCGTTTTCGTACTTGCGGGTGAGGAATTTGCGCAGGGCTTCGCGCTGTTCGAAATCCTGGGTGGTCGTATCGGCAAGGCGTTTTACATCCGCCAGTTTGTACTCTCCGCCAGCGCGGACAGGACCGTACTGCGCGCCGAGCCATCCGGCCCAATTGCCCGCTTTGAACTCTTTGAACTCGTTGCCCTCGGGATTCGGATCGAGCAGAATGAAGTTCGGGATCGGGCTGTCCAGATGACCGAGCTGCTGCGCCAGCACAGAGCCGAGCGTCGGGCGCACGAACGGCTCACGCGGCGGCGCGCCGCGCTGCAGCAGATTGATCGCCTGGAAATGCTCTCCCGGCTTCGTCTTCATCGAGCGCACGACCGACAGCTTGTCTGCGATGCTCGCGCACTTCGGCATCAGTTCCCCAAAATGGACGCCTGGGATTTTGGTCGGAATGCTTTTGAAGGGGCCGCCGTAGACGCTGTCCGGCTTCGGATCCCAGGTTTCGAACTGGCTCGGCGCGCCGCACAGCCAGAGCAGAATACAGTGTTTGTCCTGTTTCTTGGCTTCGGCGGCGAAGGCGTTCATCGAGAAAAGCCCGTTCCAGCTCATCAGCGAGGCCGCACCTGCGCCCATCATACCCTGAAGGAACAGGCGGCGATGCAGCGTATGTTCGGGAGTCTTACACTCTCCCATGCCTTCGGTGGGTTCATTGTCTTGCGTCATTATTGGTTCACCTGAAATTCTGCGCAGGTCAGTAAAGCCCACAGCAAATTCTTAACCCCTTTTTCCGGAGATTGGGCGGCCAGCATCGATTGGCACTGCTGCAGTTCGACCGCGTCCGGTACACGGCCCAGCACGGCGCTGAAGGCTTCGCGCACCCGCGCCTCGTTCGACTTCAACGCCGCCAGTTTCGCGAACGTGCTGCCGGGTGTCGGCTTCAGCATCTCGTCCAGCACAGGCGAATTGGTGAGGAACAGCGCCTGCTGCAGGGAAGGGTTGTACGTATCGGCCATGAGATCGGGAAACTTCGCGGCGAAGGTGCGCTCCATCTCGGCTGCTGCCGGCGCATCCATTTTGGTTCCGGTGGCGATCCACAGGGAGTGCAGGAGCTGCTCGGCGGACAGGGGCTTGTCCAGGGCACGCGCAAAGGATTCCGGGAGCGGCGGCGTTTTGCCGCTCGGTTTCGAATCCAGTCGATACGCGCGCGTGGAGACGATGGTGCGCACTATGCGCTGGACGTCGTAACCGCTCTGCTCGAAATCGCGCGCAAGCCACTCCAGCAGTTCAGGATGGCTGGCGTGGTGCCGCGAATCGATCTGATCCGCAGGCTGCACGATCCCGCGCCCCATAAGGTCCGCCCAAAGACGGTTCACAAAGGCCCGCGCGAGCTGCGGGTTGTCGTGCGTCACGGAGTCGGCAAACGCCTCGCGGCGCGAAAACTTCGGGACCGCCGGACTGTGCGCTTTCCGGCCTACAGGCGTGGGCGGAACGACATACAGATCTGGGCTGTCAACCTCCTTGTCATTCGCTCCAGGCACCTTTTCCACCACGCTTTTGCCGTTGAGGAAGACCAGTGCGGCAGGCTGCGACTCTTTCTTCAGGTTGGCAAAATTGATGAACCCCCCGACCGCGCTCTCCGCAACGCCTGTGCCGGTGTCGGTATCGACGTTTTTGCTGCGATTGAAGACCGCGACGAGCCCCCAGTAGTGGCGCTGTTCGATCTCCCAGGCGAGCGGATGGTTGTGGCACTGAGCGCATTTGATCTGCACCCCGAACACAACCGGTGCGACGGCTTCCGCCATCGCCTGATAGCTGTCTTTCCGCTCTGCCAAAAACCAGTCCGCGCCGCGTGCCGGCCCTTCCGTCGCGCGTGCCACCAGAATGTCGTGTACCATCTCATTCCACGGCCGGTTCGTGCGGAAAGAGGTTTCGAGATAGGTGTTCCAGCCTCGCTCCGCCCGTGCGCGGGCATTATTGTTGGCAGGGCGGCCCATCAGTACCGTATCGAACACCTCCCGCATGTGGCGCGGGTAGTCGTTCGAACCGATCAGTTGCGCGATGAGACGCGGACGTTTGTCCGGGCGCGCATCCGCCACAAACAGCCTTGACTCCTCCTGCGAAGGGATTCGGCCCGCGAGATCCAGATAGATCCGACGTGCGAAAGCGGAATCGGTGCAGAGGTGCGCGGGCTCGATCCTGTCGCGCTGCCAATCCGTCTGTAAGAACCAGTCGATGGCCGCGCTGCCGGAGAGTTTTGCCGGCACGATCTCATGGCTCTGGTGGGTGCGCCGATAGTCCGCGAGATAGTCCGGAACCCAGGTGTTGTTTGTCGATTTGCCCGAAGCCAGCGGAGATTTCGGGGCGGGCAGCATCAGGATCCAGCTCTTGAGGACGGCGATGTCTGCGGCGCTCAGTTGCCTTTTCGGATCCGGAGGCATGTGCGTCTCGGCTGTTGGCACGATAAAACTCAGAATACGGCTTTCATTCGGTCTGCCCGGTATAACTGCGGGGCCACTGTCTCCGCCGCGCAGAATCGTATCGAGCGAACGCAGATCCAAATTGCCCTGCTGGCGGACCCCAGCATGGCACTTGAGGCACTGCTTATCGAGCAGAGGCTCCACACGGTTCGTCCAGAACAGGTCCGGATTCTCCGCAGCAGGCATCCCTCCCCCCGCCTTTGCCGCAGCCGTCTTGCCTATGCCCGCCTTGTGCTGGGCCTGGGCGCAGGCGGAAAAAAGCGCCAGCATCAAAGCCGCAATAACGAGGACTGGGATACGTTGTTTTAGCAGGGCAAAACTCCGGGAACGAGTACGATATTGCATAGGTCCAAACTGCTTTCAATCGATTCTATCATTGATTCCAGAATATCATTGTGTCTGTTGAACATGATACGTTTTCAGACCTCCTTTGCACCCTAATGTTACAGAAATAGGGGCTCAGGAGACTGCATAACCTGGCAGCGTGGAGGCATCTGCGGACAGTTTCAGCTGCAGGTATTGCTCTTAGAAGCCCCTTTGGACGGTCTGGAAAGCAGTGCGCAGACTCTGCATGCCGGCGGCGACCATGCCGCCATCCGAACCGACGGCCAGGAAGGTAAAACCGTCTGCCACGGTCGGAGCGATCTGATCGGCGGAGGCGAGCAGGATGCCTGCCGCCTTGTTCGCGCTGCGGGCGGCTGCGGAGACGCGAAGCAGGGCGGCGCGAAAGTCCGGATGCGTGTACTGCTGTGGAATACCGAGACCGACGCTCAGATCGAGCGGCCCGACGAACAGCACATCCACACCATTGACAGCGGCGATCTCTTCCACCTGCGTGATCGCCTGCGGCGTTTCGATCTGCACAACGGTCAGGAGATTGGCGTTGGCTTCCGCAAAATAGTGGTCGAAATCCTGACTGAACCCGGCGGCACGGGTAAAGCGTGCCGCCCCTCGGACGCCCTCCGGTGGATAACGCATGGCGGCGACCGCGCGCCGCGCCTCTTCCGCCGTATTGACATAGGGAATCATGATCCCGCCCGGTCCGAGATCGAGGGCGCGCTTGACGCGCGGAGCCTCGTTCCAGGCGATTCGCACGATGCCGACCGCCTCTGTTGCGCCGATCGCCTGCAGCTGCCCCAGCAGATGCGCTTCGTCGCCGGAGCCATGCTCCAGATCGATCAGCAGCCAGTCGAATCCGGCCCTCCCCGCGATCTCCGCTGTCACGCTGGATCCCAGGTTCAGCCAGGTGCCCGCCAGCACCTCGCGCTGCAATGCGCGCTCACGCAGATACTTCAAGTCGCTGTCCTCTCTGTTCCCGGGCCGTTCCCTGCATCGTCTGCAGCAGTGCCTGTGTATAATTTCTAGTATAGCACGCCTCGATTGCTTGAGGAAGAAGCCTGCCTGTAACCGGGGGAGCGGAACTATAGGAACAGTTTGCACGACCAGCACGTCACATCGCTAAGTATCCTGCTCGATTGCCTTCC
>JAYTGR010000853.1:0-1071 GCA_043733205.1 Chthonomonadaceae bacterium | reverse complement strand
TGATAGGCCATGCCGGGGCTCGCGATCAGCGTATTGTTGTGCAGCTGCGTGACCGCGCGAATCCCGGCCTGTTCGCAGAGCGGCGCCAGCCGTTCCAGCTCTGCCCGCGCCTGGCGCAGCGCCTGCCGCACATCGCCGCCCCGGTCGGGAAAATGGCCCATCCGAAAGTCCCGAATGCCCGCTTCTGCCAGCTGCGTCAGAATTTCGGGCTTCGCCAGCAGTGTTTCCGCCGAGTAGTCGGTCGTGGCGAAACGGATCTCCAGCCCTTCCCGGCGCATCACCCGCAGAAACAGCGGCAGCTCCTCCGCCAAATACTCCGGAGTGACCTGAAACCCGTCCCTCACCACCAGATTCGTCGTGTCCAGCCCGACTTCCCGCACCAGTTCCGCCAGCGCAGGCAGGCTCAGATGCGAAAAGAACTTCGGAAACAGGCTCCAGGTTATCTGCAACTGCGTCATACTCCTGACGACTACGGACGCCCGAGCGTCATTTCGTCGCGCTGGCGGTTTTGCGGGCGGCGCTGGTGGTGGTTTTCAGCGAGGGCAGGCGCTGCAGGTACCTCTGATAGAGCTGGGTGTGCTTGTTCTCCAGAGCGACCGGCCGGCCTGCGATGAACAGGCTGTGGAGATGCGTGGTGATCTCCATCGGGTCGCCGTCCGTCACAATGACGTTGGCGATCTTGCCGGCTTCCAGGCTGCCCATCACGTCGCTGACGCCCAGAATGCGCGCGGCATCCGTCGTCAAGGCCTTGAGAGCCGCGTCGCGCGGGAGGCCGTAGGCGCAGGTGATGCCGGCCTGGGTCGGCAGGTTCTTCGCGAAGGAGGAGTTGGCGGACGCGAAGCAGAAGCTCACGCCTGCCCGCTGCAGCAGCGCCGGGGTCGCAAACACCGTATCGTACGGATCGTACTCGTTGTGCGGGCTGTAGGAGCCCAGGCTGTTATCGATCGGCAGGGTGTAGATGACCGGCACCTTCTTCTGCGCCAGCAGATCGGCGACCTTGCCCGCCTCCGCACCCCCGGCGATGATCGCCTTCAGGCCGTTCTGCTCCGCGAACGCGACGGCGTTTCGGAT
>JAYTGR010000852.1:0-3458 GCA_043733205.1 Chthonomonadaceae bacterium | reverse complement strand
CGAACGCAGTCTGGCCAGAATTCTCGATCGGATCGCCAACTCCTCCGAAATCCCTGCCGCCGTCCTCGCCTTCGAGCTGGAAAGGCTCCGTGCCTGGCGCAAAGCCGAAGCCGAAGCGTCCGAGGTCTGATTTCGTGTTCGCTTCCTAAAAAGCCACAAAAGCCAAAACGGAGAGCCCTTTAAGCTCTCCGTTTTGCATGACCACTCACCCCGGCATCTGGGTTATTTGGAACCTGGAGGGGGAGGCGTGTCTTTCTTGTCCGCCGCCGGATCGTCGTTCGAAACATCGTCGAGATTGAGGATGGTCGTCGATTTCCCCGTACTCTTCAGGGTCTCTTCCCCTTCTTTGGTCCCGACAAAGACATCCTTTTCGAAATCGCTCTTCTGTCCCTCGGAGTCGTAGGCCTTCACGGGCTGAAAGAGATGCAGCTGGCTGGTCCTGCCGTCGTATTCGGCATGTTCTGCCGTCAGGGTACGCTCGACCATTTTTCCATTGTCTTTCAGGATCGTCTGTTTGAAAACGAGATGTCCGGTCAGGACAATGAAATCCTTTTTGTACGAGTCCTCTGCGCGATCGCAGGTGATGATGACGGGAAACTGGCGCTGTTTCGCGGCGTCCGGATTGGGAGGAGCATTGGGGTCCGGCGGAGTCGGTTTCAGTGTAATGACGACGCTGCCTGTCATGACCGCCAGCTGTTTTTTGCGGTAGACATGGGACTTGTCGCCGGTGACATGGTGCTTGGGATCGTCGAGTTCGAGGCTGCCCTGCGCTTCCAGTTCCAGGGTGTTCTTGTTGTAAACAGCCGTCTGCCCGGTAAATTTCATGTCGCCTTCCGTATAGACGACATCGTGGCCTTTGGCAATCCCGGTCTTTTCGTTCATATCCGGCTCGTGCAGCAGGATATGGGCCTGCTTCTGCAGATCCGAACCCGGAATGGCAGCGCCTGCCGGACCGGCATGGGCGTCGCTGGTTTTGTCGAAACCGGGCAGATTTGTCTGCCTGCCTGTCGTGGGAGAGGGTACGGACTGCGCCGCTTTTTTTACCTGTGCTGCGGAAGGGGCCGACTGCCGGGCGGAAGCCACCAGAGAAAAGGCGCCTCCTGCCGCCAGCAGTGTGCCAAAAGCCACAATGGCGTAAAACGATCGACTGGCCGGTTGATAACTCATAGTATTGCCTTCCCTCCCATTGCGGAGATGTCCCTACAGATGCAGTTTCTCCTGGGAATCACTACGCAGCTCGAACTCGATTTGGTTCGCACGCATCGTACGTTTTTTGAGGTCTATCATCAGCCCCTGCGCCACGAAAGGCACACCCTGCATGGTTCCGGTCGTCGTATCCGGGCAGCGCAGTATGCCGTCATCCAGCGACCAGTACACGCGTTCAGCCTGGAGAGCGCCGTCCGGATAGGTGGCGCGGGCTCCGCCCAGGAATTCGACCGTGCGGCCGGCAGCATCGTAGCGTGCCTGGTTCGCCGATACCTTGGCGTCTTTACGCGTCACTTTCATGCCGTTGTCACAGAGGATACGCCGTTCCGAGTGTCCGCTCTTTTTGTCGATAAGATCGAGCACGGTCAGAGATTCTGCCTCGAAGTGATCGCCTTCGCGGGTTAGGAAGTCGACGCCTTGCGAGAGGTCGAACTCCGACTGCAGACGGTAGAGCAGAGCCAGTTCAGGGGGAGGAAGGGACATCAGGCCGGAACGGTAGTGCCCATGTCCGGCTCGGAATTTCGATGTCCAGGGACCGTAGGATATTTCCGCTTCCGGAGGGAGGCGATTCAGAGCGGTCTGCGTGGAAGGGCCCTGGGCGGGCGGAGCCGTGCGGGGAGAAATGGCGGCCGCTGGAGGCGCGGGGAAAAGCAGGCCGTTCTTGATATCCGTCAGGGCCACGCTTTCGATACTGACCACGGAAGAGCCGGGCATGCGTTCCAGTTCGATCCGTCCGGCCAGCAGGGACCATGTCTTGAATCCGCTGGAGTGTCCGACGAAGGGAGCGTTCTCCAGACGCATGGTCACATTCGAGCCAGCCGAAGCGGTCTGCAGGGGGGCGGCCGTGGGGGGAGCCGGCTCGGCCCATCGATAGACCAGCGCCGTCCCGATCGCAAAGCCGACAACAGCCCCCCATCCGAGGATGGTGCGCAGGCGGCGGCGGTGAAGATCAGGAAGACGCATGAATCAGCTTCCTACAGGTGAAACACGGCGAGAAAACGGCTGAGCTTCCCCTCTCCTCGCCGCAGAGCGGTCTTATGGGCAGCCGGCTGTCGGCGGGATCGGGGGCGGGCTGCTGCTGCTGATAATCAGGTCCACTTCGCCGACCGTATTGGTTCCAGTATGCAGCACAGGCAGCGGGAACGTACAGAGGATGACATCGTAGGTCTTGCCGCCGAAATTGGCGTAACTGAAGTAGTTGTTCGTATTGGGATTGCTGACCGTGAACGCCTTGACGGTGCTGGGCACACTGGGGAAACTGAAGTGGCCGCTGGCGTCGGTATTTGTGGTCAGACTGGTGCCGACAATGGAGACAACGGAATTGACAACGGGAGCGTTGCCGGTGGAGGTATCTTTGACCGTACCGGTAATGCTGACATTGGTGTTGCCGGTGCCGGTGCCGGTGCCATTACTGCTGCCGCCGCCGCCGCCGCATCCGGCGAGCGCCAGAGACATCAGACCAAGCAGCGTAAGACACGAAAATAATCGCGTTTGGGGAGAGTTCCAGAACACCCTGTTCCTCATGAAAACTTCCTGCCTTCCAGTATGTGTCCTTCAAGACACGGGATAGTCCCTGCATCGGCGCGTTCGAGGACGCGCCGTAAGACCGGGATGCGGGGTAACGGACATTGGATGCCGGTGAAACTGCGGGAGCGTCTCCGCTCCAAGCGCGTTCATCGGAGGGGGAACCGGAACGCTCGAATGGGGGCTTTCGCGCTATTATACACAGTTCCGGCAATTCATGCAAGCCCCTGGCCAAAAAAAGGGTGCGAAAACCGGCTTTTCCCCGGACCCGGCGGGCGGGAGGCCTCCGCAGCGCAGCACAGTGTGCCTACGGATTGGCGATATAGGCATCGAACCCGGCATCGACGAGACGCTGTTTCTCGATCTCCGCATTGGCACGGCTGCGGTGGGCGCTGTGCTGAACGCGATAGAAGATGCGATCTCCATTGTTCACGGTATGAACGGTGGTCTCGAAGCCTTTATCGGAGGCGCTTTTGGCCTGTTCTTCCGCCTTTTCGCGGGTCGAGTAGACGCCGATCTGGACCCGGAACAGGCCGCTGGCGGTCTCGGCGGCGGCAGGCGCAGAGCGCTTGTGGCGCGGCGCATGAACATCGTTGACGTCGTCGGTGCTGACGGGAGGCGCGGCCTCGTCATCCGGGGTTTTCGAAGCCTGCGTCTCGTCGGGAGGCGTGATTTTTCGGTGTTTCTTCGGCTTTGTCGCTTCCGGAGACGGGAGCAGGTCCGCCTTG
>JAYTGR010000851.1:0-1072 GCA_043733205.1 Chthonomonadaceae bacterium | reverse complement strand
ACGACAAGGCCCTGCGCCCCGGCCGCAAAGTCGGACATATCACGCTGCGCGCGGAGAGCGAAGCCGTGCGCGACACCATGCTGATGGCTCTCACGGGTTTTCTGCCCGGAGGCTCCTGGTGAGGGGCCTCACGCGGCGCAGCGCCCTGCTGAGTCTGTTCGCACTGCCTCTTGCCGCGTCGGCCGATACGCAGGAGGTGATCGTGACCGTCAAACAGGATAAAGAGATACCGCCCGCTCCGCCGCCGCCCCGCGAATTTCGCGGGGTCTGGGTCGCGACCGTCGCCAATATCGACTGGCCCTCGAAGCCGGGCCTGCCGGTCGAACAGCAGAAAGCCGAACTGCTCGCCATCCTCGACAAATCCGTGCATATGCACCTGAACGCCGTCGTGTTTCAGGTGCGTCCGGCCTGCGATGCCTTCTACGCCTCCCCGTTCGAGCCCTGGTCGGAGTACCTCACCGGACAGCAGGGCAAAGCCCCCGATCCGTTCTACGATCCGCTGGACTTCGCCGTGACGGAGGCGCACAGGCGCGGCCTGGAGCTTCACGCCTGGTTCAACCCGTACCGCGCCCGTCACAACGAATCGAAATCCCCGGCCTCCGCCGACCATATCAGCAAAACGCGCCCGGAACTCATCCGCAAATACGCGAAATATCTCTGGCTCGATCCCGGCGAACCCGATGTCCAGGACTACACCACGCAGGTCGTGATGGATGTCGTCAAACGCTACGATCTCGACGGCGTCCATATCGACGACTACTTCTATCCCTATCGTGAAAACGATGCCCATAACAAAGAGATCCCGTTCCCGGACGATGCCAGCTATCAGAAGTACAGCCAGGGCGGAGGCACGCTGAGCCGCGACGACTGGCGGCGCGAAAATGTCAATATTCTGATCGAACGTCTCTACAAAGCCATCAAGCTGGAGAAGCCCTGGGTGAAGTTCGGGATCAGTCCCTTCGGAATCTGGCGGCCCGGCAGCCCGGCGCAGATCAAGGGCTTCGATGCCTATGTGCAGATCTATGCCGACTCGCGCAAATGGCTGCAGCAGGGCTGGTGCGACTACTTCACG
>JAYTGR010000850.1:0-3459 GCA_043733205.1 Chthonomonadaceae bacterium | reverse complement strand
GACCGCGCCCTGGTTCCTACCCACGGCGTCAAGGTCACCACGGTCGCCTCCTGGTACTTCCATGCGCCGGGACAGGGAGGAAGGACGCTGCCGCAGCTCGAAGTCAACCTATCGGCTTTCACTCCCCTCGACCGGCGGCAGTCCAACCTGCTCTTCGGGATACTGGGAGCAGGCACCTCGTTCGGGCACCATGCGCTGCCGCTGCAGGAGTTTTCCCTGGGTGGGCCATTCCGGCTCGGAGGCTACACGCGCAATCTTTTTCAGGGCAGCGGCTATCTCTACGGGAATGTGGGCGGTCTGCATAGGGTTGCAGAGTTCTTACCCTCCGTGGGAGGCAAAATCTACCTGGGTGGCTGGGTGGAGGTAGGCAGTGCCTTCGAAGACACTCAGCATGCGCAGTACCACACCAGTTTCACCTCGGGAATCGTGGCGGAGACTTTTCTGGGCACTGCCTTTGCGGGCGGCAGTCTGACCCAGGAGGGCAGTCTCTCGATCTACTTCGCCCTTGGCAGGCTTTTCTAAGCCCTGCCGAGGGGGGAGGGCGTACGCTCCCCTTCCATGTTCCGCACTGGACCGCCTTAAAACCGTTCTGCATCCGCGCCGTATGCGGCGCGAGGGAGTGAGCCCCTGCTGCGTCTGGCTTCGGCAGCGGCCGGAACACTTCTCTATTACCAGCTGTTTCATCCGCACCTTCTGCCCACAGACACTCCCTAATAGGCAGCGTCTTCAACACCTGCGCCGCCCTCGTGATGGGAACTCTGCTCGGCTGCTTCACCGTCTGCAAACGAACGTAATTTTTCAGGAGCCTCTATGAAATTCGCCCTTCGCCCTCTGCTGTATCTAACGGCCTTGCTGTGTGGAACGACATCTTTGCAGGCGCAGGAGAAGCCCCCTGTGAACTACTACGAGCAGGAGGTCAGAGCCTCCGACCCAATACGAGCCGAGCAGGTCAAGGAGATGGACGGTTATATCGTTGGCCTCAAGACCGACTCCAGTCGGCTGCGCACGCTCTTTACGCCCGACTACAGCTCTCCCAAAGCTTATGAAAGTTCGACGAAACGGCTGCGGCAGGCATTTGCCGACAGTATCGGCTATCCGCCGCCCGGCAAGCCCGATTCCGAATCTCCCACCTTTACGCAGATGGGTGAGGACTCCCTCGCAACCTACTACCGCGCGCGTATCTCCGTGCTGCCCGGTGTGCATACCGACGGCATCTATATCGTTCCTAAGGGCTTGAAAGGGCGTGCGCCGCTGGTGATCTCCATGCATGGCGGAGGCGGATCTCCGGATGTGGCGCTGTTTCATGGCGGGGCGAACTACCACGACATGGTGCGGGGCGGGGTCAAACGCGGCTATGTGGTATTCGCGCCCACGCATCTTTTCTCAGCACCCGGCGCGCCCGGCGACATTCGCAATCGAATTGACGAGCGGATGCGCCTTGTGGGCACGAGCCTGACAGCGGTCGAGATCGCCAGGATAACGCGCAGCCTGGATGTGCTGCTCAAGCGGCCAGAGGTCGATCCGAAGCGGGTTGCCATGGTCGGTCTTTCGTATGGAGGCTACTATGCGCTGGTAGTTCCGGCGCTGGAACCGCGAATTAAAGTGGTGGTCTCCAGCTGCTATTTCGGTGTGCAGGAAGGCCGCTACGCCAAGGACGAACTCAGCGTGCCGTCGGACTTCCGGTTCATGGATCGGTTTACGCTCCTGCGGGATTCGGAGATCGTGGCCCTGATCTGTCCGCGCCCATTAGAGATCCAGGCTGGTTCGAAAGACGATACCGACCATCGCGAACCCGGCAAACTGCTTGCTCCGGAGGCCACCGCCTACTATCGAAGTCTGCACCGCGCCGATGCCTTTCGCTTCCTCCTCTTCGAGGGTGGGCATGAGTTCCACGACGAATCCGCCTGGGAGTGGGTCGCGAACCACCTCTGACACCTCTCCAACCCGATACCTCCCCAACCCCTCTTTACAAAGAAGGGACCGGGGGAGGTTACTGCGCCTGCATGATCGCTTCCAGCTCGTCCGGTTCGAGGGGCAGCGGCGGACCGAGGCGTTCCAGGCCGGTCTCCGTCACAAGGAAGTCGTCTTCGAGACGGACGCCCAGGCTTTCCGAGGGAATGTAGAGGCCGGGCTCAACGGTGATGACAGCGCCGGGAGCCAGCGGCATTTCGAGGCCGTCCTCTCCATAGACACCGAGACTGTTGCTGCCGAGCAGCGCTGTCAGGTCGTGGACATCGAGGCCAAGATGATGGCCGAGACGATGAGGCATAAAGAGATCCATGGTCTGTTCGGTTCCGGTATGGTCTTTCGCGCGGAGAGGCGACCGGCACAGGAACTGCCTGCAGCGGTCATTGAGCGCCTGCAGTGTGTCTTTCCCAGGCTTGTAGCTGGCAGAGACATCGAGATAGGCATCCAAAACGAGCTGGTAGATCTCGCGCTGACGCGGTGAGAACTTTCCGCCAACGGGATAGGTCCGGGTGATGTCGCCACTGTAGTGGCCGAGGCGCGCTCCGATGTCCACCACGACCAGATCACCCTCCTGCATGAGCCGATCATTGTCTTCATAATGCAGCACCGTGGCATTGAAACCACTGCCGACGATCGTGGGGAAGCCGTTCACTGCGCCCTGACTGCGGAAAGCCGCAAAAACAGCCGCCTCGACCTCGTACTCTCGCCTGCCCGCACCCTGTGCGATTACGGCGCGCGCAGCCTCCTGTCCATCTGCGGTAATAGCGATAGAGCGGCGCAGCCGTTCGATTTCGCCCGGAGATTTCGCAGCGCGCAGCAGAGCCAGAGCGGGGGCGATATTGAAGAACACTGCCGCAGGGGCGTGATCGACGATGCGCTGAATCAGGGCTGCCTCCCGGGTCAGACGGGCATTGGGGCCAAAGGGCAGCAGAGTCCCTACTCGCGGGCAGCGGCGTATCCACTCTGTGCAGGCGCCGATGAAACTTGCGGAGTTCAGGATGGTCATCCCCGTCAGAGCTTCCGTCTCCGGTCCAGGCCCAAGTTTGGGTCCCGTCCAGGTCTCTGCGACGGGGTCGCGGGCGGGCAGGAACAGCAGTTCGCGTGCCTCTGCAAGGGCGCCGCGCACTCCGGCAGGGGCAGGAACATAATCTGGCAGCAGCACCAGAAACCCACCTGGGGCCTCGACTCCCGTGAGGTAGAAGAAAGAGTTGTTCTGGCGATAGCGAGTTCCGGCCTGCGCCTCGTCCTCCGTTGCGCCGCGAACGACCAGGATCCCGTCCGGGCAGGCGGTTCGCAGGCGGTTCCGGCGTTCTCGAAACTCTGCCGCGCCTGCCCCGCCGAAGACATCTTTCTCACCCTTTGCTGTACTGTTTGCCATGTTGGTTTGCCCTTTTACGCCTGAAGCGCCGCACAGTTATTAGGAAGAAGCGAGTCTCTCGTCCACTCGTTTGCGGTCAGTGATGTTTTCCTGGGCGACTACGACCCGCACCG
>JAYTGR010000849.1:0-1076 GCA_043733205.1 Chthonomonadaceae bacterium | reverse complement strand
CCGCCCGTCGTCTTTCTGTAAACATAACACAGCATGAAGACTATAACCACCGAACGGCTCATCATTCGCCGCCCGAGGGAGGCCGACTTACACGACTTTTTGGCCTACCGGAATGACCCGGAGAGCCTGAGACTTCAGCCGGTCAGGCCGATGACGGACGGGGAGGCTGCACGCTTCCTTGCCAAGCAGGCGACACTTGAAATCGGTGACGAAGGCGGCTGGGTCATGTTCGCCTTGGAAATGAAGGATGGGGGCCGGATGATCGGCGAGGTCGGCCTCTATGTCGAGGCGCGGCCGGCGAGCCTGGGCAACACCGGGTGGTCCATCCATCCGGAGTACCAGGGGCAGGGCTACGCGACCGAAGCGGCGCCCTTTTTGCTCACCTACGCTTTCGAGGAACTCGGGCTGCACCGCGTCACCTCCGACTGCGATGCGTCCAACGCGGCTTCGGCGCGGATCGCGGAGCGTCTCGGGATGCGCCGGGAAGGGCATTACCGGCAGGCCGCGCTCAGAGGAGGCGTCTGGTGTGACAACTACCAATATGCCCTTCTGCGTGATGAGTGGCTTGCGCGTTAGACCGCACCCTACGTCTCCGCCCTCATCCGCCCCTGGTACTTTATAAGCCTCTCCAGGAGGGGCGGCCCACGCAACTTTTTCCAATGCCGCGTATCTGATAAGGTGGGCAGACCGGCATCAGTCGGCGTACCTAGACTTCCTGCGGGAACATTCCCATGGGACAATAGAGGCCGCCAGGTTTACGGAGCGGCCGAGAGGAACAGGGGAAACGAAGGAATGATACGAAGAAGACTAAGCGCCAAAGTCGCCACCGCCTGCACGATCATGGGCGGCGCAATCATGCTCTATCACACCGGTCGCCACGCCGATGGCTGGCTGCTCGGCGGGGTTGCGGTCGGAATTCTCGTAGGCAGCGCGATTCTGATCGTCCGCTGCCGCCGGAGCTGACAGCGCCGCAGGATACGGCCTGACTCGTGAAACCAGCGTGAGAGAGCGCCGGGAGAGGTGTGTCGCCATGCAGATCGCTGACGCGCAGCGGGAGACGCGGACCCGCTATGTGG
>JAYTGR010000848.1:0-1076 GCA_043733205.1 Chthonomonadaceae bacterium | reverse complement strand
ACCCCCGCGTATAGACCTGTTCGCAATGTTCGACACTCTGGGGATAAGGGACGAGCCGCGTGGTTCCTCCTTTGTCCCCCCTTATTGTGGGAGGGATGTCTCTGACATCCTGCATAACACCACGGGAGAAAATAATATGGCAGATGTAGAGACCACAGCGGCTCCGGAAGTCGCGACACCGCTCATAGGCATGGACGAAGAGTCCGGCAAGACCGGCCTTTCGGTAGCAGCCCGGCGGCACGCGAAAGCGGGCAAAGTGCGCCATAGCAAGCGTTTCCTCGCTCTGGCGAAAGGTCTGCCCGTCGAGCAGGTCTACGAAGTGGAAGCTGCTCTGGCGAAAGTCAAAGAGCTGGCCACGGCGAAGTTCGACGAGACCGTAGACATTGCGGTGAACCTGGGCGTCGATCCGCGCCACGGCGATCAGATGGTGCGCGGCACGACCAACCTGCCCTTCGGCACGGGTAAATCCCGCGTCGTCTGGGTGTTCGCGCGCGGCGAGAAGGCGGCGGACGCCATCGCAGCTGGCGCAGACGTGGTGGGAGCGGAAGATCTGGTCGAGCGCATCCAGAAAGAGGGCGGCGCGAACTGCGATCTGCTGGTCGCTTCTCCCGACATGATGCCGATGGTCGGCCGTCTGGGGCAGATCCTGAAAGCCAAGATGCCGAACCCGAAAGCGGGAACCGTCTCCCCCAACATCGGTCAGGTCGTCCGCGACATCAAGGGCGCTACCCGCGCCGAGTACCGCGTCGATAAGAACGGAATCATCCACGCGCCCATCGGCAAGGTCAGCTATCCGGTCGAGAACCTGATGGCCAACTTCGTCGCACTGCTGAACGCGCTCGTCAAGGCCAAGCCCGCCGCCTCCAAAGGCAAGTACCTGCGTCGTATCAAGATCTCTTCGACCATGGGGCCGAGCCTGGAGATCGATACCGTCTCCGTTCAGAAAAACGCCGACCGCTCGTAGCTTCGACTGTCCGCGTTGTCCGCTTCCAAAGGCCGATAGAATCTCTTCTATCGGCCTTTGTCATGTCTGCGCTTCTCTATATCGACAGGGCCGGAGCCTGCTTGCAGCATAC
>JAYTGR010000847.1:0-1077 GCA_043733205.1 Chthonomonadaceae bacterium | reverse complement strand
GATCTGAGGGGGCTTGCGGACCCAGTAGTCTCTCGTGCTGGTGATGCACGGCGAGGATCGCGACCGTGTCTCTACGGCTGACTCGAACAGGAACCGATTACGTCGGCGCAGACATTGAGTGGTCACAGCGACGGCTATGGCGTCGCGGCTTCCGGAACCACCGGGATGTTGATCGACCTGGACGGCGATGGACGGCTGGATTGGCTGGAAACAAACGGTCCATCAGCAGGGTGGTACCCGGCCGCCAACGCCTGGTCTGCGCCCGCTGACCTTTTGAAGACCATCGACGAACCTGGGAGGCGCCAGACTTTCACCTACGCGAGCTCTGCCGATTTCGACCGCACCGCGCTCACCCACGTACGCCCAGTGCTCGTGAGCACGAAGACAGAGGCAGTTGGCGCGACTTCGATAGAGCAGCGGTATGGCTACGGTCACCTGGGGGTAACCTCCAGCGCTGTGCCGTGCATTCCCACAGGAAATGCAGCCTGCCTGTTTGCGCCGGCGGAGGGAACGCAAACGATCGAAGCATCGTGGCTGGAGCCCGGTCAGTACATTTCGCTCGGCTTTCGCGAGACATGGTCGTGGACGGTCGGCACGAAGTACGCGTCGTGGTCGACTTGGCCCACGTCCCATGCGCTGGCTGCCGGTCCGCTGTCGAGTTCGCAACTACTATTGGCGGACGATGGAACATTCGCGATCATCCAGCAGGTGGTAAATCGGCCTGCTGCCAAATCGAGAGATGGAAGCTGCTTTACGGGGAGCGGCGTCCCAATACACCCTCTGGTGACATTCTCCAGCAGGACAACAGCGACCACGTTTGATGGTGGGATGGCGGTGTTGGCCCGGGAAAACTGGGTGGGCGACTTGAGCGTGGGCGGCCCTCCGGCCGTTCCTTCGTGTGCCGACGCATTCATCGATGTAGACGGCAGGGTCAAGCAGATGTCCACCGACCCTGCAGTTTCTGCGTCGGGCGTGTTCGACGGAGACGAGACTACGCAATACCGGCAGTACGCGGCTGGCAGCGTCTGCCCCTCATGTGTGCTGCAGGAGGAGCTGCGGGTGCAAGGCCCGAGTGGC